>JAGMZX010000223.1 GCA_018005585.1 Candidatus Hydrogenedentota bacterium
CGAGGGTGAAGGCGAGGGCGAAGGTGAGGGCGAAGGTGAGGGTGAAGGCGAAGGTGAAGGTGAAGGCGAGGGTGAAGGCGAGGGCGAAGGTGAGGGCGAAGGTGAGGGCGAAGGTGAGGGTGAAGGTGAGGGTGAAGGTGAGGGTGAAGGTGAGGGTGAGGGTGAAGGTGAGGGCGAGGGCGAAGGTGAAGGTGAGGGCGAAGGTGAGGTTGGGACGCATTCCGCGGACCAGAACGGTGATGGCCTCATCGAACTGACGGAACTGCTCCGCGTGATTCAGTTCTACAATTCCGGCGGGTTCCACTGTGCTGCGAACCCCGGCGAGACGGAAGACGGCTATGTCCCCGGGCCCGGCGGCGATACCGCATGCGCGCCTCATAGTTCGGACTATGCGGACGGTCCCAGTTGGACCATCACCCTGACGGAGCTGCTCCGGCTCATCCAGTTCTACAACTCCGGCGGGTTCTACTACTGTCCGGACCAAGGTACGGAAGACGGTTTCTGCCCCGGGCAGGCTGCGGTCTGAGACTTGCCGGCGTTCATTGCTGTTCATCGATGGTTTCAACGAGAAGCGTTTTTGTGCAAGAGACCAAACCACAGAGGAACGCGCATCGAGGAACGGCGACATCCACGTCTCTGCCTTGGTGCGCAGTACGCGCTTCAGCGTGTCGCGTCAGCGCGCTGCCAGAACCCGCTGAAGCGCGGACTACGAACAAGGGCGTTGCGCGTATGCTATAATCTCCCCGGCGCGCGCGTGCGACCATCGCGCGGCAAACAGGAGCATGAATCATGGCAACGGTGAGCAGGCGGAACTTCTTGCAGCAGACGGCATTTGCGGCGGGGGCGTTGTCCCTGGGATGGGGCGCGGCTTCGGCTCAGGAAGCGGCGGCGGCGGATATGTCGATTGCCCGGTGGACCGGCGCGACGGCCGCGGATGCCCCGATTGCGGAAGTCGCCGTCAAGCTCACCGAAGAGGCCATTGCCGCGATCGGCGGGATGCAGCGGTTCGTGAGCAGGGGCGACGTGGTCTGGGTGAAGCCGAATATCGGGTGGGACCGCACGCCGGAACAGGCGGCCAACACGGACCCGAACGTGGTGAAGACGCTGGTCCGCCTGTGTCTGGAGGCAGGCGCGAAGACGGTCAAGGTCGGCGATAATCCCTGCGACCGCCCGGAGAGCACGTATGAACGCAGCGGTATCGCGGCGGCGGCCAAGGAAGCGGGCGCGGAGGTCGAGTTTCTGGACCGGTCGCGGTTCCGCACGGTTGCTGTCGGCGGCGCGCGGCTGAAGGAAATTCCCATCTATCCAGGTATTCTCGATGCCGACCTCGTTGTCAACGTGCCGGTCGTCAAGCACCATCAGGCGACCACAGTGACGATTTGCATGAAGAACTACATGGGCGTGGTCGAAGATCGGCGCCGGTTCCACCAGGACTTGCCCGGGACGATCTGCGATTTGACGGCGTTCCTGAAACCGCGATTGTGCGTGATGGATGCGATGCGCATCCTGACGGCGAACGGGCCGACCGGCGGCGATATCGCCGACGTGAAACCGGCGAATCTTGTCGCGGCGGGCGTGGACATCGTTGCGCTTGACGCTTTTGGCTGTGAACTGCTCGGCCACAAGCCCGAGGACATCGGTACGGTCAAGGCCGGCCTGGATGCCGGGTTGGGCCGGATTGATTACCGGGCGCTGGCGCTCAAGGAGCTGGAGGTCGCGTGAAGCTGAGCCGGCCGCGCTCCTGGGTACAGTGGCTCCGGCGGCTGTCTCAGGCCTTGTTTCTGGCATTGTTCCTGTGGTTCGTGCTGGTTGCCCGATTCCGTACCAGCGAAGCCGGCCCGGGTCCTGTGCGTTTCTTCTTTGAACTCGACCCGCTCGTCGCGCTGGCCACGTTCCTGTCCACCCACACGCTCGTGCGCGGGGTATTCTGGGCGGTTCTCGTCCTGGCCGCCACCGTGCTGCTTGGGCGCGTCTTCTGCGGCTGGGTTTGCCCGCTTGGCGCGGTCCACGCCCTGGCAAGCTGGTTTCGCCCGCGGCGCAAAGGCAAGAAAGGCCTGGAACTGCGTTCGCCCTGGCAACGCGGGAAGTATTTCGCGCTGGTCGCGCTGCTGGTCATGGCGCTGTTCGGCGTGCACTGGACCGGCGTGCTGGACCCGATTCCGCTGCTCTACCGGAGCGTGACCACGGCCGTGCTGCCCGCGTCGCAGTATGCGGTACAGGAGCCCGCGACGGCGGTCTACCGGGCTGACCCGCATATCGGCCCGCTGCATGTCACGGCGGTTTCGGAGCCCGTCTACAACTTCTCCCGCGATTCGGTATTCCGGTTCGAGCGCCAGACCTTCCTTGAAGGAACGTGGATTGCCCTGCTGTTCATCGGGATCGTCGCGCTGAATTTCGTCCGGCCGCGGTTCTGGTGCCGGTATGTCTGCCCGCTCGGCGGCCTGCTTGGCTTGCTGACGCGGTGGCCCGTGCTGCGCCTGCACAACGACGAAAGCACCTGCACGAATTGCGGCAAGTGCAATCTGGCGTGTCCCGCGGCGGCGCAACCCGACCAGCGCGGCAACTGGCTGGCCTCGGAGTGCTACGGCTGCTGGAACTGCGTGGCGGCGTGCGGGTCCAACTCGATCACGTTCCAGTGGGAATCGCCCTTCCGCAAACCCAACGCGGGAACCATCGATTTCTCGCGGCGCGCCACGCTCGCGGCGGGCGTGACGGGCGTGGCTTCGCTGTTGGCGCTGCGGCTGCCGCCTGCGTCGCGCAATCAGCAGCCGCTGCCTGCTTTGCTCATCCGCCCGCCGGGCGCGCGGGAGGAGCGCGCGTTTCTGCAGCGGTGCGTCCAGTGCGGCGTGTGCATGCGCGCGTGCCCGACCAACGCGCTGCAGCCGTGCGGCCTCGAGGCGGGCCTTGAAGCGCTCTGGACGCCCCGGCTGGTGCCGAAGATCGGCTACTGCCAGTTCAACTGCAACCTGTGCGGGCAGGTGTGCCCGACGGAGGCGATCCGGCCCGTGCCGCTGCCGGACAAGCAGATGCTCAAGATTGGCCTGGCCACGTTCGACACGTCGCGCTGTCTCCCGCACAACTACGGCCGCGAGTGTATCGTCTGCGAGGAACACTGCCCCCTGCCCAAGAAGGCGATCTACCTCGTCGAAAAAGAGGTGACCCTCCGCGACGGCGCAACACGGCGGCTCAAGCTGCCCTACGTCGATCCCGACCTCTGCATCGGCTGCGGGATGTGCGAATGGGCCTGCGTCTTCCGCGACCAGCCGGCTATCCGCGTCACCGCCGCGAACGAGACGCGCAATCCGTACAACGAGCCCATCCTGCCCGGTTACGGCGGCGCGTACGGATGACCGCGCGCGGCCGAGACGGCCGCATCAGCCGTCGAGCCGCCCCAGCCGCTCAATCAAGTCGCGTTGTTCCCGCGACAACCGCGCGGGCACGCGCACTTGCACGTGGACCAGCAGGTCGCCCTTGCCGCCGCGCGTCAGCGACGGCATGCCGAGTCCGCGCAGCCGGAACATGCTGCCGGGCTGCGTGCCCGCGGGCACTTTCAGGTCCGCATGGCCGTCGAGCGTCGGAACACGCACCGTCGCGCCGAGCGCGGCCTGCGCAAAGGTGAGGGACGCTTCGCAGACGAGGTCATTCCCTTGTTGCTTGAACACGGGGTCGTCCTGCACGCGCGTGACCACGTACAAATCGCCCGCAGGCGCGCCGCGTTCTCCCGCGTTGCCTTGCCCCGCGAGGCGCAGCCGCGTGCCCGTCTCCGCCCCTGCGGGGATGGCCACGCTGGCCGTGCGCGATTCCTTGGTCTGCCCCGTGCCGTGGCAGGCGCGGCACGGAGAGGCGATGACCTGCCCTTCGCCGTGGCAGCGCGGGCATGTGCGGGACATGAAGAACGCACCGCCCCCGTGCGACACCTGGCCTTTGCCTTGGCATTGGGGACACGTCTCAGGGCGTGTGCCGGGCGCGGCGCCGGAGCCGCCGCACGCGCCACAGGAGACCCGGCGCCCAATGCGGATCGTCTTTGACGCGCCGAAGGCCGCGTCTCGCAGCGAAATATCGAGCACGACCTCGAGGTCCTCACCCGGCACAGGGCCGCGCGGCGCCGCGGCCCTGCGGCGGCCAAAGATGCCGCCGAACAGGTCCTCAAAGGCGTTGTGGAAACCGAAACCGCCCCCGCCGGCGAAATCGCCAAAGGGCGAGCCTCCGCCCGGGGGCGGCGCTCCCGCGAACGGGTTGTCAAGCAGGGCGTCATACTGCCTGCGTTTTTCCGGGTTTTTCAGTACATCGTAGGCCGCGTTTATCTCTTTCAGCTTTTCTTCCGCTGTCTTGTCGCCGCCCGTCTTGTCCGGGTGATATTTCTTGGCGAGCTTGAGATACGCCCTGCGGATCTCGTCCTGCGACGCGCTCCGCGGCACGCCGAGGAGTTCGTAATGACTTTTCTGGGCTGTAGCCGGCATGGGGTAACCCCACCTCCTTTTCCAAGTCATTCAGGGGCGGGGCCTCGCAAGGCCCCGCCCGAATCTATGCGCACCATCACGCGTCCCGCGTGACGGGTTAATGCTTGTCATCGACCACCGTGTAGTCCGCGTCCACCGTCTCGCCCGCCGGGCCGCCGCCGGGCTTCGCGCCGCCGTTGCCCCCGGCCGTGGTCTGGCGCGCCGATGCCGCGGCGCCGTACAGGGCTTCGCTGAGCTTGTGCGAGGCCTGCGTCATCTGCTGCATGGCCTGTTCCATGCGGCCGGTGTCTTCGGCCTGGATGGCCGCGCGCAGTTCGTCCAGCGCCTTCTCAACCGCCGCCTTGTCCGCGGGGTCGGCCTTGTCACCGTGTTCCCGCAGTGTCTTTTCCATCGAATAGACGAGATGGTCCGCCTGGTTGCGCACCTCGGCTTTCCGCTTGCGCTCCTGGTCTTCCGAGGCGTGCGCTTCCGCGTCCTTGACCATCCGCTGGATCTCCTGTTCGTTCAGGCCGGAAGACGCCTCGATGCGGATTTTCTGCTCCTTGCCCGTGGCGAGGTCCTTCGCGGAGACGTGCAGGATGCCGTCCGCGTCGATATCGAACGCTACCTCGATCTGCGGCAGGCCGCGCGGCGCGGGCGGGATGCCCTCGAGGTTGAAGCGGGCCAGCGTGCGGTTGCCTGCGGCCATCTCGCGCTCGCCCTGTAGCACGTGTACGGTCACTGCCGTCTGGTTGTCTTCCGCGGTCGAGAAGATTTCCTTCTTCGACACGGGGATCGTCGTGTTGCGCTCGACCAACTTCGTGAACACGCCGCCGAGTGTCTCGATCCCGAGCGAGAGCGGCGTCACGTCGAGCAGAAGCACGTCGCGCACTTCGCCCGCGATTACCCCCGCCTGGATCGCCGCGCCGACCGCGACCACCTCGTCCGGGTTCACGCCGCGATGCGGTTCCTTGCCAAACAACTCCTTCACCACTTGCCCGACCGCCGGCATGCGCGTCATGCCGCCGACCAGGATGACCTCGTCTATGTCGGACGGCTTGAGCCCCGCGTCCTTCAGCGCCTGCATGCACGGTCCCTTCGTCCGTTCGAGCAGGTCCGCGCACAACTGTTCCAGTTTCGCGCGCGTCAGCCGCACGTTCAGATGCTTCGGCCCCGCGGCGTCCGCCGTGATGAACGGCAGGTTCACGTCCGTCTGCAACGAAGACGACAACTCGCATTTCGCCTTCTCCGCTGCCTCCTTCAGCCGTTGCAGGGCCATCGGGTCCTTGCGCAGGTCGATGCCCTGCTCGCGCCGGAACTCATCGGCCAGCCAGTCGATGACCCGCTGGTCGAAATCATCGCCGCCAAGGTGCGTATCGCCGTTCGTGCTCAGCACCTCGAAGCTGTCCTCGGCGATCGCGAGGATCGATATGTCGAACGTGCCGCCGCCCAGGTCATACACCGCCACCTTCTCGTTCTTCTTCTTGTCCAGCCCGTAGGCCAGCGCGGCGGCCGTCGGTTCATTGATAATGCGCAACACTTCGAGGCCCGCGATGCGGCCCGCATCCTTTGTCGCCTGGCGCTGCGAGTCGTTGAAATACGCGGGAACCGTGATTACCGCCTTCGTAACCGTCTCGCCCAGATACGCCTCCGCCGCTTCCTTCATCTTCTGGAGGGTCATCGCCGAGATTTCCGGCGGCCGATGCGTCTTCCCCTGCACCTCGACCTGGCAGTCGCCCGATGGGGCGCGCGATACCTTGTATGGCGCCAGCTTGATTTCGGCGCCTACCTCCTCGAAACGGCGGCCCATGAACCGCTTGATCGAAAACACGGTGTTCTGCGGGTTTGTCACCGCCTGCCGCTTGGCCGCGGCGCCAACCAGCCGCTCGCCGTCCTTCGTAAACGCCACGACGGACGGCGTCGTGCGGCCGCCTTCCGGATTCGTGATTACGACTGGTTCGCCGTTCTCGATGAAGGCTACGCACGAGTTCGTCGTGCCCAAATCGATTCCGATCGTCTTCGCCATGACTCTATACCTCCATTGACTGGAAAC
>JAGMZX010000224.1 GCA_018005585.1 Candidatus Hydrogenedentota bacterium
TGACTACCCAGAACAGGCGGTCCCGCTCCTTGAGCTTCAGGCGGGGCTGGTTTTTGTTGAGTACGATGAGTTGCTGGCGAAGGGCAAGATTCTCAGCCGCCAAATTCGCGACGATATTGAACCTTCGGGGCAGCCATAAAAAGCAATTCGTGGTGATTGTGAGCATCATTGAAGCTTGCTCCACGGATGATGTAAGTTCAATGACACCAATGCCTACGAATAAACGCGAACGACACCCAATTGCTATGACCCAGGCGGCCCGCATAAGGAGGGGGTGCGTAGGCTGCTTGCCACGCATACAATGCAGGTGTAGAAACGGGACTTCTTGCGTGACGATGTTTATCTTGCGAAATCTCGGGGGACCGTGTCTTGCGGCCACCGTCAGTAACAGTGCGTGAGATAACGCATAATGATACCTGGACTCGTGATAGTAATCACATTCTTCCTACATGCGAATGGAGCAGGACCTGCTCTCGCTGACCTGCCGGACATCCAGGCGGTTCCACAGGACCTATACCCTCCGCCCACGACCGACGGAACACCCGCACCAGGCCAGCGCGTTCGGCAAACCGTGTCTGAATACCGCGCCAGTCGCGTCTATCACACGCTGTACTTGCCCACGGACTGGAAACCGAACCAGACGTATCCGGTCATCGTCGAGTATCCGGGTAATGGACCCTACCGCTCTCCGTTTGGCGACATTTGTACAGGTGAAATCGAAGACTGCCATCTCGGCTACGGACTCTCGGGCGGCCAAGGATTCATCTGGCTGTGCCTGCCCTTCGTCAGCAAGGATAATCAGCACAACCAGGCCCAATGGTGGGGCGACATAGGTGCGACGGCGGATTACTGCAAGCACGTTGTCCGGGATGTGTGCGCCCAGGACGGAGGCGACCCCTCCGCGATCATTCTGGCGGGATTTTCACGTGGGGCCATCGCCTGTAATTTCATCGGACTGCATGATGACGCCATTGCCGGCCTGTGGCTGGCGTTTATCGCACACAGTCACTACGACGGCGTGCGGCAATGGGACTATCCCGGCTCGGACCGCGCCTCGGCTCTGGAACGGCTGAAACGGCTGCATGGGCGGCCACAATTTATCAGTCACGAAGGCTCGACGGACGAGACGCGTGCGTATCTCAAGAGTGCGTGCCCGGGCGGGCGTTTTACGTTTCAAGCACTGCCGTACCGCAATCACACCGATACCTGGGTGCTCCGCGACATTGCGGAACGCCAAGCGCTTCGGGGTTGGTTGCAGACCGTTCTCGGCGAACGCTCCCCTGATGTGAAGCCGACAACGGACAAGTAGTTCACGGCATCGGTGAGTCTCGGTGTCATACGGGCAATAACACCCGCTACTCCCGATAAACCCGTATTTCGTATATTCCGGCCGTGTTGGATGGACTGGAATCGTGCAAGACCACGCGGAGACGGCGCGCCGTCACATTGTCGAAAACATGGCGGCGCCAACGTTGGATGTTATTGGTCTCCGAAATCAACGTCCGCCAGCTACCCTCCTCGTCAATTTCCAGCGAGTATGCTTTCACACCACGCGATAGCAGGTCCCGGTTTCTTGCGTTGAGGTCGGTAACAAAGGCCACGTGTACGGTGTTGAATGTCATGGGTTCGGAAAATTCGAGTTCGATCCACTGCGGCATCACCTCTTCGGGATTGGGCTGCCACTTGTGGGTCTGATCGCCGACGGCGCGTGCGATGCCATCGATCACGTTGCCGGGCGAACAATCGAAAACAGCCGTCGCCGGCGGTTCAAGTGCGCAAGCGTAGAAACTGCTCGAGGGCGTCCATGCGTCAGGACCGTCGGCAGCCTGCGCCGTGTAGACGCGCTGCATGCCCTTCAGGGACGTGCTCATCAGACGCCATTCAACATCTTTTTCCGGTTCGAGCCAGACCCACGCGCATGGAGTGTCAATCGTCACATTCAGTGTGAAGGCGATCCAGCACTCCGCGCCGGCGTCGATATCGGTTTCGGCTACGGTGCAATCCTGCACGCTTGAAAAATCGCCGGGGCCGGTTCCTTTGCGGACGTGCAGCCGAAGACGTGCCGTATCGGTTCGCGTTGATCGCAGGTAGAGCAGGGCGCGGTCGATACGCCCTTGTCCTATGGGCATCATCTGTCCGCGGCGGTGATCCATGCGATGCCACGTGTCAGCCAGTCTGACGTCATCGCGGCGCAGGGGCTGTCCGGTCGCCTTGCTCGAAGCCGTCACTCGCGCGGTCCGTGCGAGGTCGGTGGGGTCTTCGTTTCGCACATCCGGAATGTACTGATCGTACTTGAGCAGAGTCTGCTGCAACTCGCTGATATCTTCTTGGCATAACGCGCGCGGCGTCTTATCCTTCGCGGCACACAACGCGGCCGCCGTACCGGCGGCTTGTCCGAGAGTCGCGAGCGTGCGCTCGACGCGCACGGTGCCCAGCGCAAAATGGCTGAAACTGGCGCAGCGGCCCGCGAATAACAGATTGTCGATGTTAACGGAATAGAGACAGCGGAACGGTATCGTGTAGATGTCGCGGATGTGGTAGTTCGTGTGGTAGGGCCCTTCGCCCGCATAGATACCGTCTGGATTGTGAATATCCACCGGCCATCCGCCGTAGGAAATGCGGTCCGGAAAAATCGTACCGCTCAGGACCTCGCTGGTAGTGAGGACATGGTCGCCGACGAGCCTGCGGCTCTCTCGCTTGGCCACCAGCGGCGGAACGTAGACCAACGCGTAGTCGCGCAACTTCTCCCGGTCGGGCCAGCGATTCTTCAAGTAGTCCCAATACCCGAACGAGATGCGGATCAGTTCGTCGCGCGCCCTTTCGGCATCGTTGAGATCGTCCCATGTCCCCGCATGCTCGAGCCACCACTCGCCCGTGGCCAAGCTGCGCGGCGTCCGTTTCAACGCGACGAGATCCGGGATCGCGGCTGCCCACGCCGGCGCAACATACTCGACCGCTTCACCGGTCTTCTCCGAGCGGTAACCGAGGCTGTGTTGGCCCATGATGCAGCCGCTCATGGTGATGGTATCCGCGACCTCGGGTGCATCGGGCTCGCCGTAGGTCGACTTTGACTCGCGCCCAACACGGTACTCGGCGCCTGCGTAGAAACCGGCCCATCCGTCGCCCGAGCAGTCGATGACGTACCGCGCGCCGAACTCCGAGTAAGCGCCCGTCAGCGTGTTAACGGTCTTTACGGCAGCAATACGCTTGCCATCCGCCATCCGTACACCGACCGCGCGGGTGTTCAGAAACACGGTCAAATTCTTCTCGGCATCACAAAGCCGCTGGAACGGCACCGAAACACTGTGATGCCCCTCCAGTTGCTGCATGCGCGAGGCCTCCTCGATGATCCCGGTTTCGCGTGCGTTTGGAAGCGAGATGGATGCTCCCTGAAGCCACACGCCCAGTTCGAGGCTCGCGTTGCCGCCGAGCACCGGCCGATCCTGGATCAATACCGTCTTTGCACCGAGCCGGGCCGCTGCGATCGCCGCAGGACATCCCGCAGGCCCACCGCCGACGACCACAACATCAAAGTCGCCGCGAGGCTGAATGTCCAGCGAGAGCCCGGTCAGCCGCGCCCGCTCACGCTCGATCCCCGCGACATTTTCCGGCGGAACGTAGCTGCGGTCCCGCGCAAGAACCAACGCGTCGCACCGAGCGAAACTCCCCGAAAGGTCGTGCAACGCGATGCGATTCTCTCCCGCACGCAGATCGATGGTGCCGCCATAGACCCAGGTCCACGCGTCGTTTCGCGCCTCGCCGAATGTCGCCGCCAAAGGTTCGCCGTTCACAACAACCTGGAACCGGCCGGGATGGTATTCCGGCAGCCAATCTCGCGTACGCACCCACACGCGGAATGCGCCTGTCTCGGGAATCCGCACTACGGTGGACGCATCTGCGACACTCGTCCCGACGCCCGGTGCGATAAGATATGCCGAGCCGATGAGATGGACAAACTGCGTGTCCGCCACCCAGCCGCCATAGTCCCCGAAATCCTCCGCATCCAGCCATACCAAGCCATCAATTACCACCGCCTCACGCGTCGGCGTGACCAAGGGGGCCTCCCCGGCCCGGTCCCACTCTTCGAGCGGTGTCTCAGCTATGCTAACTGAGGCCCAAATAATCCCAAACATCAACCCGACCCACGTGCTTCGACTGGTCATGTTCTTCTCCAAGCATTTCTCGACGTCACGCATTTATGACACGGTCCCGTGCTCCGACGCAATTGCCACCAAACTAAAACGCAATATGATCAGTTACTTAGAGCCTCTAACAAAAGTCTTTTAGTGGATTGAAACAAATAAGGATGCATGCGGTGCGGACGAAGGCCTCATGAATATCGGCGCGTTTCTCATGGCGCACGCGCAGCCGCCGAAACTGGTGCAGGCAAGCCATCGTGCGTTCAATCAGCCAGCGTGTTTTTCCGAGGCCGCTCCCATGTTCGGTATCGCGCTTGGCAAGCACGGGTTGGATTCCTTTCTTGTGTAGAGCGTCCCGGTGGGGTTCGGAGTCATAGCCACGGTCTCCCTGGACGCTGTTGGGGCGTTAGCGCGGTTTTCCAACTTTGCCGCGTACCGGGGGGAACGGCTCGGTCAAGGGCAACAACTGGGTAATATCATGGGTGTTCGCGCCAGTCAAGACAAACGAAAGCGGAACGCCGTTGGCGTCGCTGAGCACATGATGCTTAGTCCCCGCTTTGCGCCGACCCGTCGGGTTAGGCCCCGTTTTCTGCCCCCAAAAACCGCGCGCAGCGAAGAGGAGTTCACCAGCGCGGGTGACCAGTCGATGGCATCGGCTTTGTGCAAACGCGCCAGAAGGGCCACATGGATTCTTGCCCATACGCCGTCTTGCTGCCAGGCATGGAGGCGCCGCCAACAGGTCATGCCGCTGCCGCACCCCATCTCCTTGGGCAAGTCTTCCCATGCGATGCCGGAACGCAGCACAAACAGAATCCCCGTCAGCACCTTTCGGTTGGGCACAGGCGGACGACCGTTGCTGCCCGCTGGCTTGTCGGGCGGCAACAATGGCTCGATCAACGCCCACAAATCGTCTGGGAAAATCTCTCGGGCCACAGGCGCGCTCCAGTGCAGCCGCGTGGTTGGTTGTACCCGACGGAACACGCGGAGATGTTCCGCCCTGAGGTGTTCGACAGGCGCGCGCAGACAGAGGCGTTCTTGACTCGCGGTGCCTGTCTCGAAGAACGGGCCGAGGGGGGACCGCGAACAAAGACGGCGCGGTGAGTTCCGGCGCGGGCCGGTGTTCAGCGGGCGGTGAGTTTGCGGGCGTGAAAGGCTTCGGCGTAGCGGGAGGGCGAGTTGCATTCCATGCCGCGGAGGCGCAGAACGCCGCGGAACAATTCTTCGTCGAACCAATGCTTGCCGCTTTGGGTCGGGAAATGGCGCATGAGCGCGGCGACTTTGCGCCGCACGGTCGCGGCGCTCAGCGGCACGAAGAAGTTGGGCACGCCGAAGTCGCCGTCGTATTTCGGGACTTCGTATTCGAGTATGAAATGGTCGCGCCACGTGTTCCAGGTGAGTTCGTGAATGAGCCGGTGGTCCTGATGCCGGTCGTCGCGATAGTGGGTGAAGATGAGGTCCGGCGCGACGATTGCCTTGAGGTTTTCGAATTCCTCCTTGATCGCTTCGCCCGTGTACGGGAAGAAACCGTCCCGAAACTGCTTGAGAAAGACGGTGGCCGATGTCGCGCGGCGCAGGAAGTGCTTGGCGCTGCGTTCGGCTTCTCGCGCGCGCGCGCCGGATGCCGCGAACACGGCCCAGTGCACGCTCACGTTGCGCCGGGCATGGAGCAATTGGAGCATGGCGCCGCCGCAACCGATTTCGATGTCGTCGCTGTGCGCGCCGAGGCACAGAATGGAAAGGGGCGCGTCGGGGTCGCGGTCCAGGGCCATCCGGAGCATGGGGGCCTCAGTGGCGCGCGGGCGGTTGCGGCGCGCCCGTGCGCCAGACTTGCCACGGGGCCTCGCCCCGCGCGCACATCTCGTCCAGTTCCTGCTTCTCCTTGAACGTGTCGATGCAGGTCCAGAACCCTTGGTATTGGTAGCCGAACAGCTTGTCCTCCTTGATGAGTCTCTGGAACGGCTCCATGACGAGTTCTTCGCCGGGCATCATGTAGTCGAAGATCTGACGGCGGAACACGAAGTAGCCGCCGTTGATCCAGACATCGGCGGCGCGGATGGGCTGGATATCGCGGACGCTGCATTCGGCGTCGACGCGCACGACGTGCGTGGTGTGAGGCGGGCGCACGCACATGAACGCGCCGACCTTGCCGCTGTCGAGGAACCGCTGCATGTAGTCGAGCAAGGGCAGGTCGGTAAGCCCGTCGCTGTAGTTCGCGAGGAAAACCTCCTCGCCTTCGAGAAACGGCTGGACGGCCTTGAGCCGTTCCCC
>JAGMZX010000225.1 GCA_018005585.1 Candidatus Hydrogenedentota bacterium
ATCCCATGATTTGCTCCTTCCTATGCTCTAGCATATTTACTAGAGCATAGTCTATGAGAAAACTCCGGAAAAAGCAAGAGAAAAAAGAAAAGACCGCGCCAAAATCTAGTCAAGGGCCAAACACCAGAGCATGGGCAGGATGCCCATGCCACGGTGGCACGGGCGTCCCGCCCGTGCGGGTCAATCACAGAGGTTTAAGAGCATGGGCAAGATGCCCATGCCACGGTGGCACGGGCGTCCCGTCCGTGCGGGCCCTATAGGACCGGGGGGCTCCAACCGCTTTTCGAGCGGCATCGCGCGCGGAGTTTTTTTCGTATAGATTATGGTGGTGTTCCGGGGGAAAGGCGGGGGCGGCGCGGAACGACTACAAAGAGGAGGGGGGGCTGGAGCAGTGGGAGAAGTCTTCATGAAGCGGTGCGCGTTGTTGGTGGGCACGAATGAGTACAAAGGCCTGAACCCGATGCCATATGTGGAAGTGACGCAGGCGGGCGCGCACCGCTCGGCACGCGGCACGCGCCGGCCGTTGTTTCGAAACCGTCGCCGGAGTCATACGTTGTTTCCAAAATCGGCGAATTCTATACTAGACTCTGCATTTGCCCGCGTTGTTCGGGCGGGTGCGTTCATGGGGACAAGAGGGAGCAAGGGGAGACACTATGCGCGAATGTCCATCGTCCGGTGAGGGTGCGCCGCATCTGCTTTCGGCTGCCTGCGGCATTCCGCCCGCGGCGCTCGCGGCCTTGAGCGCCCAGTGGATCGAATCCGCGGAGCAGGTGCTTGCCATCGCGGCGACGGCGGAGGGCCGGGCGGGCCTGTGCCGCCTGCTCGGCATGGCCGAGGAGCCGTTGGCGGCGCTGCTGGCGCAATTGCGCGACATGGTCGGGCCGGAGGCCGCGGCGCGCCTGGAAACGCCGGCGCCGGGCGGTCCGCTCGGAGCGCGGCGTCCTGATGAAGACGTTCCGCCGAAGGGCGGCGACAGTTGAAGGCAAGGTTTGCCGGAAACGGCAAATGGGGGACTTCTCCATGATCATTTCGGGTCAGACGAGTCTGGATCGGGCGGGCGTGCTGCCTGCCGCCACGCTGGAGCAGCTGCGAGGCCTCTGGATCGAGAGCGTGGAAGAACTGGTGTCGGTCGCGGCGGCCCTGGACGCGCACCAGCGCGGCGTGCTCAGCGGCGCGCTCGGCGGCGATGTCCCGGACCTTCCGGGCCTGTCCAGCCGGTTCATTGACCCGCGGCGGCTTGAAGGTCTGACGCGGGCACAACCTGGCGGCGGGCTCGGCTGCTACGTGGACCCGGCGGTGCTGCGCGTCTTCGAGGAATCGGGCGAGGTGACGCCGGGCCGCGGCGCGCGGCGCGCCGCGTTGGCCGGGGAGTATCCCGCCGCGGTGCGGCTGATGGACCGGATGTATCCCGTGAAGGACCAGGGTGCGCGCGGTACGTGTGTCGCCTTTGCGTCCGTGGCGCTGCGCGAGTACCTGAACCAGCGGCAGGAGCAGTTCTCCGAACAGTTTCTCTACTGGGCCTGCAAGGAACTCGACGGGTCGCCCGGCCCGGGGACGTGGGTGCACACGGCCATCTCGGCGCTCGCGGAATACGGGGTGTGCCGCGCGAATATGTGGCCCTACAATCCGTCGCAGAACGACGATAACGAGGCGCAGGGCCCGCCGCCGCCGGGCGCGGAGCAGAACGCGGCCCGCTACCGCATGCGCTACGCGCGCACGGTAGAGCCCGGAGTGGTAGAACATTATAAGCGCGTGCTGGCGGGCGACGGCGCCACGCCGGGCATGCCGGTCGCCTTCGCCACGCTTGTTTTCTACAGCTGGTACGCTTCCGCCGAGACGCACCGCACGGGAAAGATCACGATGCCGTTGCCGGGCGAACAGCCGCTGCCGGGCGGCCACGCATGGTGCGTCGCGGGCTACGTGGACAGCCCGGCCGCTCCGGGCGGCGGCTACTTCATCGTGCGCAACAGCTGGGGCGCGCACTGGGCCCCGGACAGCCCGGAGGTTGCGGGCCATGCCTTGATGCCGTATGCCTACGTCGCGCGGTATGCCCTCGAGGCGTATACGGGCGCGATGGTGGATCAACCCGCGGCGCGGGACGCATGCGACGATGATTTCGCGCCCTATGTCATGACCCTGAAGCAGAATCATCCGGATATCCGTGATGCCTTGCTCACGGCGGGCTCGAAGGTGCTGACGAATCCGGACGCGCCGGACCGGATGATGATGGACACGCCGGCGAATCGCAGGCAGTTCCGGGCGCAGGATTTCACCTGGGATCCGCAGACGCGCAGCCGACGTTATTTCCCGCCGGTTGCGGCGCTGACGCGGCCCGTGCGCGACGAAATAGACCGGCTGACGGAACTGAAGCAGGGTTTTCTGGGCACGCTGGACCGCAACCTGGACCTGGCGAAGAAGCAGCCGCTTCCGGACAGGAACCTGCCGCCGTGGCTCTACCTGATTCCCTGGGAGCCGCGCGTCGCGGAGGTTGCAAAGGAAGACATCTCGGCGTATCTGTGCGCGGCGGTCCGGAAACGGGCCAACGTGCCGGACGAGGTGGCCTGGCCCGAGGAATGGGAACGCGTGCTGGCGCAGACCAATCATGCCTCGGTTTACACGCTGGGCGGCGCGGGCGTGCAGGTGCACGTGGTCGTGTCGTTCCTGTCGCCGTTGCTGTGCCGGCCCGGCGAGTCGCCGGAGACTGTGCTGCCGGCGCCGGATGCCCTGCAGACGATCGAGCAGGCCTACGCCGCGTGGCGCGAAAAGACCGGGGCGCGGGCGGCCTTGTTCGTCTACCACGCCGTAGGCGTGGGCGGCCCGTTTCGGGTCAGCCCGGACGCGCTCAGCGACAGCGGCTCGATCAAGGCGGTCTCGTATCCCGTCGCGCGCGACCAGTCCGGGCATGTGTGGAAATTTCAGATACCGTCGCGCTTTGAAGAGCGGCCGCGCCTTGCGCGGTTCCTTTCCCGGCTGAAACCGGAGACCCTCGAACAGCGCGCGACGCGCATCGACCGGCGCATCCGCCGGATGCTCGACAGCGGCTTTGCGGGGCATCTCACGGCGGTGAAGCTGGCCGCCGAGACCGGCTACTCGCTTGCCGAAACGGTGGACGCCTACCTGTTGCTGGAGCAACAGGGCGAGTACGGGCTCTATGAGACCGAAAAGAAGATGCTTGCCATCGAGCGCCTGCGCCCGCAGCAGCAGCAGAAGCAGCGGCGCGCGCGCCTGAGCAAGAACTGGCTGCAGCGCCACCTGCTCCTGATACTGAGTCCGCCGATAAGCGTGGCGCTGTGGATGATCAAGGATGCAATCCTGGGGCGGCCCTTCACCCTCCGTGGTTTCCTGGTTGCCTTGCCGATGGCGTATATTGGCGCCTTGATTGACCGTTACCTGTTGCGTTTTCGCGAACCGAAGGAGTGACCCACATGAATACCCTGCCCGAACTTCTGAAGAACATACTGGCGAAACTCGCGGAATTCCTGGGGTTGCGCAAGTCGGAGGAAGCGCAACTCGAGCAGAAGAAGGCCAAATGCCTCGCGCTCCGGCGCACGTTCACGGACGAGCTCGAGAACCTGAAAATGGAAATACGCTCGCTGGAACAGCGGGCGCGTTCGTTGAAAACGGAGCTCGAGCAAACGAAGGGCGAGCGGCGCCGCATCGTCATCGAGCAAATCGAGCTGACGAAAGAGGAACTGGACGGTCTCCAGGGGCGGCAGGACATCCTCGTGAGCCGCATCAGTCATCTGAATACGGCGATTCAGAAGATCGACGAACTGATCGCGGCGATGAAGCGGGGCGTGGGGCAGGACGTGCTGGACGAGATCGCCATTGGCCTGGAAGACACCCTGATCGACTTGAAAGACGAGGGCAAAGCCGCGAAGGAATTGAAAAACATAAGGCACAAGCGCGAACGAATACAGCGGGCGGAGACGATTGAACCGCCGGAGACCGCGGTCGCGGAGGAGCCGCCGAAGGAAGAGCTTTCCGAGGAAAGCGCCAAATGGCTGAAGGAACTGGAATGATTGGAAGTGCGAACCGCCGGAACGGGCGGTGGAGATGATTGCACAGGGGCAGCAATTGCAGCAGCGTGCTGACAAAAGGAGAAAACGCTCATGCTGGAAGACATATTCAAATCGAAAGCGCAGCGGGAGAAGGAACTTCGCGTGAAGCAGCGCAAGGCCAAGCGCCAGGCGGAGGGTTCCATCGACGCGGTCAAGGAGCGCGTCGAAAAACTCAAGGCTGACCGGGATAAGGCGTGGAAAGAGGCGAGGCAGTACCTGAAGGACGGACAGAGAGCCGCGAGTCAGCGCAGCCTGCAATCCTGCCGCGCCTGCGAGATGCTCATGACCAAGCTGGAAATGAAGCGCTGGGTCTTCGAGCAGTTGATCACGAAACTGGAACTGTCCCAGACGGACCAGGATTTCACGAACGCGATGCACTCGCTGAACGCGGTGATTGCCATCGACCCCGAACGGGTCGAGGACGTGCTCGGCGAAGTCGAGGACAAGCTCGGCGAACAGGTGGACGTGGACAAGATCTGGGAGCGTGTCTACGGCAAGGAGATGGCCGGCGTCGAGACCAAAATGACCGATGTGATCCCGTCGCTGGAGGAGATGGAGCAGCAATTGCAGGATGAGGTGGCGGAGGATATCGGAGAACGCAAAGGCGCGCGCAAGGCAAAGGACGAGGAAGGCGGCATTTCGGAGAAGATCGGCGAGGGCCGCGCGCGCCTGCGCAAGCTGATGGAGGATGAGAAATGAGTTTCAATGCCGATAAAAAGCGGGAGCACGAGGCTGCCGCAGAGGCGGCATTGTGCGAAAAGAACTACGCGAAAGCGTTCTTTCACACGGCCAAGGCGGCGGAATTCGGATTCAAGCTGGCGGAACAGAGCGAGGGCAAGGTCGCGGAACAGTATGTCGAGGATGCCTACGAACTGCTCGACATCGCGGAGAAACTGCAGGATAAGGCGAAGACCCAGCCGCGCGAGGAACCGAAAAAGGCGCAGGAAAAGGCCGGCCCGGACGAAGACGTGTCGCAGTCGCAGTGGGAACTCAAGGACCGCCCGCGCGAAAAGCTGGCGGACGTGGCCGGCCTCGAGGACGTGAAAACCGAACTGCGCGAAAAGGTCATCGAGCCGTTCCTGCATCCGGAGGTGCACGAGCGCTTCAAGCTGCGCAGGGGCGGCGGCATTCTCATGTACGGCCCGCCCGGAAACGGCAAGACCTACATCGCCAAGGCCATTGCCGGCGAACTGGACGCGGCGTTCTTCAACGTGAATGCGTCGCAGATCAAGGACAAGTACGTCGGCGAGACCGAGAAGAACATGCAGCACCTCTTCGACGAGGCGCGCAAGCACGACCGCTCCGTCATCTTCCTCGACGAGGTGGACGCGATCCTGGCCCGGCGCGGCAACCGCAAGATCGGCATGGTCACCCAGTTTCTCACGCTCACGGACGGCCTGGTCGAGTCGAAGAACTGCATGCTGGTGCTGGGCGCGACGAACAAGCCCTGGCTGCTCGACCCGGCCGTGCTGCGTCCCGGCCGCCTCGGCGACCACATCTACGTCGGGCCGCCGGACGCGCCCGCGCGAGAAGCCATCGTGCGCCTGAGCATGCAAGGCGTGCCCGTCGCCGCGGATGTGGACTATGCCGCGATTGCGGAGCGCGCGGACCGCTTCAGCGGGGCCGACATGGCGTCGTTGTGCGACCGGGCGAAACGCTTCGCGAAGAACCGGCAACTCGCCAGCGGCAAGGACGAAGAGGTGACGCAGGCGGATTTCGACGCGGCCCTGGAGAAGGTGCGCCCCTCCGTGACGCCCGAACACCTGGCCGAGTTCGACGCCTGGCGCGCGGGCCACGCGGCCTCGAGCGACGAGGAAGGCGAGGACTGAGGGCGCGGGGCCAGGTCCAGTTTCCTGACCGCCGGACGATTGGCACAGACGTGACGGAGACGACGGGTGTTGGCTTCTTGGCACGGGACGCGCGTCAATCGTCCTCTCGGGAAAGAACCGCGCGAAGTCATTTTGAGACATGGAGATTGAAGCGTTCATGTGCTGGTCTTGCATCAATGGCGCAACGAGCCGCGTAACGTTTTCCGATATTGCCGGGCTTGACGGCGTCAAAGCCAGATTATGTGAGACCATCACGTGCCCGTCTCGACGCGCGGAGGCCCAGGGTCGCATCACGTTTCCGCATCACGGCAGTTTCCTCCTGTACGGACCCAAGGGTAATGGGAAAACCTCAATTGCAGTGGCATTCGCGGGCGAATTGAATGCGCCGCTGTTCACGCTTCATAGTCCTCCTGCCAGACGAAGCGACCGTGCATTTATGCAGACAAGCATGCAAGAACTTCTTTCCAGGACGGAGGAATATGAAAGATCTGTTGTGCTCTTTGACAATGCAGACGG
>JAGMZX010000226.1 GCA_018005585.1 Candidatus Hydrogenedentota bacterium
GAATTGCCGCGGCGCGACGCGCCGGTCAGCCATGGAAGGCGTGGTCGAAGTCCTTCCAGACCGGGTCGTATCCGGCCCGTCGGATGGCCGCGACAACTTCCTCGGGTCCGCGCCGGTCTTCTATTTCGAACTGTTCCAGCGCCAGCGCGCCGCGGTCCGTGTAACCGCCGGGCCTGGTCGAACTGCCGGCGCTCATGTGCGTGACGCCGAGCGGGATGAGCCGGTCGCGGAACGCCGCGGGCTCGCGCGTCGATAGGTTGAAGCCCGCTTCTGGCAAGAACAGGCGCATCGCTGCGATGAGCTGCACGTATTCGGCGTCCGTGACCGGATGGTCCACGTGAAAGCGCGCGGGCGTGTGCCGTAACCGCGGGAAGGATAGCGCCACGGTGCTCTGCCAACACGTCCTCTGCAAATACCGCGCATGCAGCGCGAGCCAGATCGCATCCACGCGCCAGTCCGCGAGCCCGAGGAGCACGCCTATGCTTAATCTGCGCACGCCCGCAAGACCGGCGCGCTCGATGGCATCGAGCCGGTAATCATAGTCGGCCTTGTGGCCCTCCAGATGCACGTGCGCGTACACCTCGCGATCGTACGTTTCCATGTAGAGCGTAACGCCTTCCAGGCCCAGCCCGGCCAGCCGCTCATAATCCGGCGCGTCGAGCGAATACACCTCGACGGCCACGGAATGAAAGTATTCTCGCGCGACGGCCACCGCCTCGGCGAGGTCGTCTACGGTCACCGCTTTGGGCGCTTCGCCCGTCAAGAGCAGAATGCTCTGGAACCCGCGCGCGGCGAGGGTCTCGCATTCGCGCCGGATTTCGCCAGGTTTCAGCGTGAGCCGCTTGTCCTTCATGCCTGACCGGAATGAAAAGCCGCAATAGACGCAATCCGCCGCGCAAAGATTCGAGAGGTACAGCGGCGCGTAGAGGCTGATCGTCCGCCCGAAATGCCACCGGGTCAGCCGTTGTGCTTCCCGGGCCATGCGTTCGAGATAAGGGCGTGCATGAGGGGAGAGCAAGGCGGCCAAATCGCCCGGCGCGCGGTCTTCCCGCGTGAGAGCTGCTTCGACGTCCGCCGCGGTGACGCAGTCAAGCAGGTGCCGCAGCCGCGCGCGCGGCCATGCGTCCTTGACCGGTTTGAAACTCATTGCTGCCAGTCCTTCAGGCGTGTGCCCCCCGCTTCACACAACACAACCGTCCGCCGGCTCATTCCAGAAAGCCGGTCAGCGGCGACGATGCTTCCGCCGTATCGCGTTGCGGGCCAAGGCCCGCACGGTATGCGGTGCGCCCCGCCTCGACGGCGAGCGCGAACGCCCGCGCCATTGCCCCGTGGTCCGCTGCATCGGCGAGCGCCGTATTCACGAGCACCGCATCTGCGCCCATTTCCATGGATTCGGCGGCATGCGATGGCGCGCCCAGCCCGGCATCCACCACTACGGGTACCGTGGCCTGCTCGATGATGATCCGGAGCATGTCGCGGGTTCGCACGCCCCGGTTGCTGCCGATGGGCGCGCCCAGGGGCATGACCGTGGCTGTCCCGATTTCTTCGAGCCGCTTGGCCAGAATCGGATCGGCCTGGATGTACGGGAGCACGACAAAGCCCTCCTGCACGAGCCTCTCCGCGGCCCGGACCGTTTCCACAGGGTCCGGAAGCAGGTAGCGCGGCTCTGGCGTCAGTTCCAGCTTGACCCACGGCTCCAGGCCGGCAGCCCGCGCCAGCCTTGCGAGGCGCACGGCCTCGTCCGCCGTGCGCGCGCCACTGGTGTTGGGCAGCAGCAGGTGCTTTGTCCGGTCAATGGCCGATAGAATGCCCTCCCCGTCGGGTTTCGACAGATCGACCCGGCGCAACGCCACCGTCACGATTTCCGCGCCGGACGCGTCGAGTGCGGCGCGCAATGCGCCTGCCGACGGGAACTTGCCCGTACCCACCATCAGGCGCGAGCGAAAGGCGCGCCCCGCTATGACCAGGGGATCATCCACGTTTGAAACTCCATGCGGCGGTGCGCGGTATCTGCCGCGCAAGTCCGGATTGTAACAAATGCGCCGAAAGGTCATAAAGAAGGCGAAGGGACGCGCCGCATTGACTCATTTCGGGGTCCTTCATTAGTATCTTGTAACGGGTTACGGTTGTTTCGGGGTGTTCCGTCAGAAAGGCGCCAATCATGCGACTCTTGTTGTTTTTGCTGGCAACCGGTCTTGCCGTTGTCCCTGCTTGGACGGAGGAACCGGCTCCGGCCTCCGCGCTGCCGGGCGCGCCGCAGCTCATCGAGATGATGGGGGACGTACTCGATGGTGTCGAGAGCGCTGCGCCGGTTGCGGAGACCGCCGCGGCCGGCGAACCGCTCGTGCTCGATGTGCGCCAATGCGTCCAGATGACCCTCGAACGCAATGCGCAGGTTTTTTCCACGGAGGCGGATGTGGCCGCGCGCGAGGCGCAGCATGGCCAGGCCAGGTCTCTGCGCTGGCCCCAGGTCAAAGGTCATGCGGGCTACACCTACGTCGACGGCATGCCCGTGGACCTGTACTCCTCCGGCGCGTTGAGTTTCATCGCGGGCTCGATCAGCGCCGAGAAGTATCAGGTGAACGCCGGATTCTCGCTGGAGCAGGTGCTCTATGCGGGCGGGCGCATTCAGGCCGCCGCACGCGCTTCGAAATACCTTGCGCGGTCCGAGGCGTGGAAACGCGAGGCGGCGCTTGCCGAACTGGAGTTCCAGGCGCGTCAGGGCTTTCACGACGCCCTGCTGGCGCGGGCGCTTGTTCTCGTGGCCGAGGAGAGCGTTGCGACTTTCGAGCGGCACTTGGCCGACGCGAGACAGATGTTGGAGGTCGGGCTGATCAGCGACTTCGAGGTGTTGCGCGCGCAGACGGAACTGGGCGCGCGCACGGCGGAACTCGAAACAGCGCGCGGCGCGGAACGTATCGCCGTTGTCAATCTGCTGCGCATTCTGGCCCTGCCCCAGAACACCGTGGTAGCCGTGAACGGCAAGATCGAGTGGGCGCCGCTCGATGCGCCGGTCGAAACGCTGGTCGAGGAGGCGCGCGCGAACCGGCCCGAACTGCGGGCGCTCGCGTTCGGCATCGAGGCGGCGCGGCAGCAGGTGGCCGTTAAGAAGGCGGGCTACAAGCCCAGCGCGGGCGCGCGGGTCATGTGGGAACAAGTGGAAGGCGGCACATCCATCATCCCGGAAGGATGGACCTTCAACGTTGGCCTCGAATGGGAACTCATGGCGGGCGGCAGGCGCAAATACGAAGTGGCCGAGGCGAACGCGCAACTCACAAGTCTCGAATATCAGCGCGAGGACGTCGACCGGCTCGTGGAACTCGACGTGCGCCAGGCCTTTCTCCGCGTCCAGGAAGCGATAGCCAAGATTCGTGCGGAAAAGGGCACCGTGGCGCTCGGCCTGGAAGGCTTGCGCATGGCCCAGTTGCGATTTCAGGAAGGCGTCGGCACGCAGGTGGAAACGCTGGACGCCGAACTGGCGCTCACGTCCGCGCGCACGCAACTCGTGCGCGCCTTGCGCGACTACGCCGTGGCCGCCGCCGCGCTCGACAAGGCTCTGGGGCGCACGTGGTCCGCGCGCGAACGGCCCGGCGTGGACCAGGAGTAGCGAGCGCGGGCCGATAGGCAACGGTTGAGATGCGAGCATCCCGGTTTGGCGGTCCCTCGTGTGGTGTAGTCGCCTTGTCGCGCGATTGACCAGAGAGACGTGAAGAGATCAGACAAATTACAGCGCGACCTCGCGTCGGGCAAAATACTTTTTCACGCGAGCCGCATCCGCGGCGCATCTTCCCGAAATTGTCCCGCGCGTTTCGCCCTGACTGGGCCTGTGCGGGCGCGGCACTACGATTGGGCGGACAAGGTCGCATACTGCCGCCTGTAATACTCGAGGTACTCGCCCGTCTTGATCTTGCGCCACCACCATGCGTTCTCCTGGTACCAGCGCACCGTCGCCGCCATGCCCTCGTCCCAGTCCATCTGCGGGCGCCAGCCCAGCCCGCGCAGCTTCGAGGCATCTATCGCGTACCGCCGGTCGTGGCCCGGCCGGTCGGGAACGAAGCGGATCAGGCTCTCGTCGCGGCCGGTAAGCTCGAGAATTCTGCGCGTCAGCACAATGTTCTCGCGTTCGTTGCCGCCCGCGACGTTGTAAATCTCGCCCTCCCGGCCTTCGCGCAGCGCGAGGTCGATGCCGCGGCAGTGGTCGTCCACGTACAGCCAGTCTCGCACGTTGTGTTCGCCGCCCTTGTAGAGCGGCAACGGTTCGTTGTCGATCGCGTTTGTGGCAAACAGGGGCAGCACCTTTTCGGGATACTGATAGGGGCCATAAGTGTTCGAACCGCGCGTGATGATCACGGGCACGGAAAACGTGGTGAAATAGGAGCGGCCCAGCAGTTCGCCGCCCGCTTTCGCCGCGCTGTAGGGATTGCGAGGGTTGATCGGGTCCGTCTCTTGAAACGAACCGGTTTCGATGCTGCCGTACACCTCGTCGGTTGAGACCAGCAGCACGCGCGGCGTGCCCAACCGTTTCGCCGCTTCCATGATGTTGTACACACCGTCCACGTTCGTGCGCAGGAATTCCGTAGCGCCCATGATGCTGCGGTCCACGTGCGTCTCCGCCGCGAAATTCACTACTGCGTCACAGCCTTCCATCGCGGCGCCGATGGCCGCGGCGTCCGCGATATCCCCGCGGACGAACGTGTGCCGCGACGGCGGGCACTCCTTCACATTGTCCAGATTGCCCGCGTAGGTCAGCTTGTCAAAGTTAACCACGTGCACGCCCGGATAGGTCCGCAGCAGGTATCGTACAAACGCGGACCCGATGAACCCGGCACCGCCGGTGACGAGAATTCGTTTCATCTTTCTTACGTTCTCCGTTTCATGTAGCCGGCCAGCGCATCGCGCCAGGGACGCATCGCGGTCCCCGTGACCTGTTCGAGCCGCGCATTGGACAGCACCGAATACTTCGGGCGCCTGGCCTTCGCCGGAAAATCGCTCGCGACACAAGGGTCGAGGCGTATACCGGCTTTTGCGAGATCGAGGATCGCGCGCGCGAATTCGAAACGCGAGCAGGCGCCACTGTTCACCGCGTGATAGGTCCCATATTCGTCCGTACGCACGAGCGCCAGGATTGCCCCGGCCAGGTCAAGCGTGTGCGTGGGCGAACCGACCTCGTCGCATACCACGCGCAACGGCCCGCGTTCCTTTGCGGCGCGCAACATCTTCTCCACGAAATTGTTGCCGCCCGGCCCATACAGCCACGCCGTGCGCACAATAAAATGGTACGGGTTTGCCTTGCGCACCGCGACTTCGCCCGCCGCTTTCGTCTTGCCGTAGACGCCCAGCGGCGACACGGGGTCGTCCGGCTCGTAGGGGGACCCTTTTGTGCCGTCGAACACGTAATCCGTGCTGACGTGCACAATCGGGATGCGCCGGTACGCCGCAATCTCCGCGAGGTTTCGCGCCCCAGCCTCGTTGGTCAGGAACGCCGCTTCCAGCGCGCTCTCCGCGCCGTCCACGTCCGTAAAGGCCGCTGCATTCACGATCAGGTCCGGTGCGAAAGCTGAGACGATGCTCTGCACGCCCGGCTCATACGCGATATTCACTTCCGGCAGGTCATGCCCCGAAACCTCGCCTTCCTGCTCAAACACCCGCAGCAGGTCGCGGCCCAATTGTCCTTTCGCGCCAAATACCAAGGTTCGCATTGAATGGGATTCCCTCGCTCGCGGCAGGGATTGTAGCAACTGCGGTCATGCTGCGACAACGAAAAGATGAAAGGCTCTTTGTACCCTTGCTGCGCGGCAAAGGAATACTGTAGCCGGCGAAGCAGCCGTTTACACCCTCTCCGGCTGCGCGCTTACCCTGGCCCCGGGCAGAACCCGTCCTCCGTATCCTCGCAGAGATGGTAGCCGCCGCTGTTGTAGAACTGAATGACCCGGAGCAATTCGCTTAGCACAATGCTCCAGTCCGGTCCGGCGGGGACATAGTCCGCGTCGTGGGGACAACAATCCGCATGCAAGCCGGTGCCGGGCACATAGCCGTCTTCCGTGCCGTCCGGCTGGTCCGCGCAATGGAAGCCGCCCGAGTTATAGAACTGAATGACCCGGAGCAATTCGCTCAGGCCGATGAGGTGGTCTTGCGAGAAATCGGCGCTATGCCATTCGCTCGCGCACGGGTCCTGTCCCTCGCCCTCGCCTTCGCCCTCGCCCTCACCTTCGCCCTCGCCCTCGCCCTCGCCTTCGCCCTCGCCCTCGCCCTCACCTTCGCCCTCGCCTTCGCCCTCACCTTCGCCCTCACCTTCGCCTTCGCCCTCACCTTCGCCTTCGCCCTCACCCTCGCCCTCGCCC
>JAGMZX010000227.1:0-1684 GCA_018005585.1 Candidatus Hydrogenedentota bacterium
GGGGCTAGACGACCGGTTTCGGCTCGCGGACCGCCATTTCGACGGCTACTACGCGCAGGCGAGCTATTTCCTGACGGGCGAGCACCGGCCCTACGACCGGACCCTCGGCGTATTCGAGCGCGTCGTGCCGGAGAAGCCGTTCCAGTTGCACGGCGGCGGCTGGGGCGCGTGGGAAGTGGCCGTCCGCTACGACGAACTCGATTTGAACGACTTTGACTTCCGCAGCGGCGTCATCGGCGGGCGCGGGCGCAGCCTGACGTTCGGGTTGAACTGGTACCTGACCGCGAACACGCGGCTCATGTTGAATTACGTGCAGAGCGACATCAGTCAATACGCCTACGGCGGCGGCATCGACATCATTGAAGCGCGGTTCCAGGCGGATTTCTGAGCCTGTTCCGGAGGACACCCATGCAGCATATCCGGTCCATTTCCAAGAGCAGGGCGCCGACCCCGGCGATGACCCTGCTCGAGAAACAGGCGCTGAGCGACATGCTCCAGCGTAACCTGTCGCAGGTCGCCGCGTTCCTGAGTCTCATTTCGGGCCTGAAACCGCAGGAGCCCTGAGTCCATGAAGCACCTGTCGCGCATCAGCCGGGGCAGGCCCTTGCCTGCCCTGTACTACCAGATCAGCCTCACTCAGAAAATCATGGAGCTTGCCACCCTCGCGTCCTTCGTTGATTCCTTCCTCGGCGTCATCAAAGGCCTCTTCGCGCCCCAGGAATAGCATCTCCGTGACACGGGCGTCCCGCCCGTGCGGGTCAGTGAGAGTGGTCTGAAAACATGGTTCCCGCTTTCGAGCGGATGATGCCCATGCCACGGCGGCACGGCGGAGGCGACGTGTTCTAGTTCTTGCCGTTCCCGTTCCCGTTTTTGCGTTGTGGCGCGGGGCTGTAGGCAAAGCGCCAGGCGAAAGCCGCAAAGACCGCGATCACGGCCAGCACGGCGCCAACCACGCCCATGCGGACCCAGTCAGCCGTCTGCATGGCCGAGACCGCCGCGGCGATTCCTGCGAAAAAGCCAGGTTTGGGTGCTTTGGCCGCCGCCGGGGCGGTCTCGGGCGGTGCCGCATCTGCGGCGGGCGCAGCGGCGGGCGCCGCGGACCGGGCCGCCAGCGCGGCGTCCGGAGGCGCACTTGCGCGCGCGCGCGTCTTCTGCTCCGGCGCGAGGGCCTCGGCAGGGGTGGCTTGGGCCTCGGCCCCGGCTGTTTCTGGCGCCGGGGCGTCGGGGCCGGCCTGATTGGGGGCATTGCCGTCCGGCGCGGCCGGAAGTGGCCAGAGGCCGCCCGTGCCGGGTGTGCCGGGCGTTTGCGGTGCTGCGTTCGGGTCCAACGCCACCGTCAACGGTCCGCTGGAAGTCCCCGGCATGGCAGAAGAACCCGTGACCGGCCCCTGAGCCGGGGGTTTCTCCCGGTCCAGGGTCTGCTGCTCCGGTGTGAGGCCCTGGTCCTGGCCCTGCTTGTCGGGTTGCTGCGTGGGGTCGTAGTTGTCCGCGTAGTATCCATAGCCGCGGCCATAATAGCCGCCGCCGCGCCGGGGCCGTCTGCCGCCGCCGCCCGGCGTCACCGTGCCGCCACCGCCGCCGCCGTCGGCCTGAGGTTCCACAACGATGATCGACCGGGATACCGGCGATGCGGCGTTGCCAGCGGCGTCGCTTACGGTATAGGTCAAGGTATACGAGCCTGTCA
>JAGMZX010000227.1:1784-6292 GCA_018005585.1 Candidatus Hydrogenedentota bacterium
TAGAAGCCGCCGCCACCATCCGCCGCCACGCCCGAACAACACAGAAACCCCTTAAGAGTAGTCCCGGGTTCAACCACCTGGACCGTTCTCGAAACCGGCGCTGCCTGATTGCCCGCAGCATCGCTGACGCTGTAAATCAGGACATAGTCGCCGAGGATTGCCGTGTCGACGATGCCGTCGATAGCGACAAGCTCCGTGATATTGCCGTCTACGTCATCCATGGCCGTGTAGCCCGGTTCCACGTAAGGTTGATTCTGTTCGACCACGACGATGGAGCCCCCCAGCAGCGTGATAACGGGCGGTTCATAGTCGAAGCCGGGGTCCAAATCCAGCACCGATACATTACTGTACAGCGCACCGCCGCCCTGGAGCCGGTACTGAGCCTGACCGCTCATTTGCTGCGGTTCCGTTTGTTCAGCGGGCGGGGTCAACACAAAACTCAGGGAATAAGGAAACACACTGGGCGCGGTGATCCAGGCAAACTCCAAATGGACCTGTTCGCCCGGCCCGGGGAAAATCGCGGGTTGAGGCGTGGAAACGTCGCCCATTTTCTTAAAGGTCCAGCCGGAAGGCAACTCCTCGGCCAGCCCCAGCGCGAAAAGCTCCTCCTGCACCGCCACGTCGATTGTGAGCGTCACCAGTACGTCCTGACCCGCGGTATAGCCGTTGGGCAGCGTATGCGTCAGCGTCATGCCGAGGGGGTTATCGGTTTCCTGTGCCGCCGCTGGAAAGAACACGAACCCTGCACCGGCCGCCAGGACGGTTAACGCCGCTATACGATATATGCTCATGCTTATCCCTTGCTGGAATACAACGCCACACCGGCACGGGTGTTCCGCCGCGAGTGCGCGGACACCAGACCCAGGAGAGGCAGGACACGCACGCACGCCCCGCCTCTCCTGCATTATCTCACATGCCTCCTCCTGCGAGGCAACGCCTATGAACGCCGCCCGTATGGCCGCGCCTTCCCGGTTGCGACCAGAACCGCCACCGCCGCAAGCACGGCCAAGTCGCTCGCGCCTCCACGCGGATACCCTGTGGGGGTTTCGCCGCAGCAGAGGTCGCCTTTGTGCCGGGCATCGGGCACGTCGGTCACCGCGAGGTCCGATTCGTACGGCACGCCGTCCAGCATGTAGGTCACCTTTCCATACAGCTGTTTTGCGTTACATTCCCTTTCAGGAACGCGCAAACGGTATGTCAAGGTGACAGGCAGTTCCGGGGCGGGGTCCCAGATGAACCCGAATTCGTCCTCGGCCCCGTGCGCGGGAATAATGTCCGGAACCGCTGCCTTGCCCAGCATGACCAGGGAATCGTACTGCCAGCCGGGCGGTGTCATCTGCGAGATTCCAAGCAGGGCCGCGCCCTCATACTGTTCCCAGCAAGCCGCCGTGACGCGCAAGGTGATTTCGAGCAGCCGGCCCGGCAGGTAGCCGCCGGGTTTCTCGACGACTTGGGCCAGACTGGCTCCAAGCGGGTTCGTTGCCGGGTTGCAGGGGCTTTGCGCCCTTGCCTGAGCGCCCGCAAGCGCCCAGGCGGAGACGCCAAGCAGCACCGCCAGAAAAGACAACCGTGAGTATCGCATTGTTCACCACCCTCCGTGTTTGGGCGGCGCCGCACCGGGTAAGCCGCCCGGCCTCGTTCAATGCCTCCAAAACAGAATACCGAAAGAGGCCCGCATCGTCACAAGAAGTGGCACAAGTACTATTATCGCACACATTTCGGAGAAGGGAAGGGGCTATTTCGAGGCAGTGCGGGGATTTGCGGCAGCGCGGAACAAGGTGCGCATGACCCGGTACGAATCACGGATCTTGCGGAAGTGGGAGGACGGGTTGCCCGATTCGTAGATCGTGCGGACCGGAATCGAGACAACGCGGCGCCCGTCGCGTATGGCCTTAAGCAGGATGGCCATTTCGGTTTCGTAACGGCCGCCGGGCACGGTGCGAAGCACCTCCTCCGCAAGGCTTCGAGAGAGGATGCGAAAGCCCGATTGCGTGTCTTTGAGACCGGGGCCAAGCAGGCGGCGCAACAGGGCTGCGCTGACGCGATTGCCGAAGCGGCTGCGCCAGGGCACCTGCGCGCGGTCGAACGTGCGCGCCCCTATGACAAGGTCGGCCGCATCTTCCAAGAACGCCGCGAAGAGGCGCGGCAATTCGGCCGGGTCATGCTGTCCGTCCGCGTCCACGACGCATATGGCCTCGATGGACGGTTCTTGAAGCGCCTCGGCAAAACCCGCAAGCAATGCATGGCCCTTGCCGCGGTTGCGCGGGAAGGCGACCACTTCCGCGGACAGGCCATGCAGCGTAGTGAGCGCGTCATCCGTGCTTCCGTCGTCCACAACAATGACATGGTCCAGGGCGCCGCTCAAGCGTTCGACCACGGGCCGCACGCGCTTCCCCGCGTTGTAACATGGCACAACGCACGCCACTGTGCGCCTCATTCGTTCCGCCAAGTCTTGCGTGTGCCCCGCCATTCCAGTCTCCTCCCCCGCCTTGGCGTTGTACACCCCCCTCAGGGGGGGATTCAACCCCCGGCGCGGGCCAGCCGGGCAAGAGGTTCCTGCCGCACGGGCGGTTTCCGGCACGAGCACTGTCGTGTGGGGCGCCCGCGGCAGAGCGGTTCCTCACTCCTTTCATGTCCTGAAACTCGCCCGGGGCCGCCAAAGCGCGTAAAATAGGCATACGAGAGCGGGCAGGACGTGAAGGAGGCCCGCCAAGGAACCGAGATGCGCGAACGGGGCAAGCGAACGGGGGCGTGGCTGCTGTTGGCGGCGCCGATACTGACGCTGCTGCCGGCCGGGTGTCCTTATCTGGACGCGTGGCAGTCGTTGCCGCCAGTAAACGGGGAGCATTGGCTGCGGTTCGTCCAGATCAGCGACGTGCACATCACGGACGAGGAAAGCCCGGCGCGGGTCATCGAGTTTGACGCCTTCATTGCGGCGTCGTTCCGGCCTCAAGAAGCGTTTGCCGCGCAGGTGCTCGATGCCACGTGCCGGGTCGTCAACCGGATTCACTACGGGGGCTTTTTCACGAGCAGCGGGCCGCTGGATTTCGTGCTGGTCACGGGCGACGCAACCGACAACGCGCAGTACAATGAACTGCGCTGGTTCATGGACACAATGGATGGCGGGCGGATTGTGCCGGATTCCGGGGAATTGGACGGGCCGTTGCGGCCGGTAGCGCCGGAGGTCAATCCGAATTTTCCGTTCAAGGCGGCGGGCCTGGCGAAAGACGTGCCGTGGTTTTCGTGCGTGGGCAACCACGACAACCTTGGCAACGGCAATTTCACCATCGACCGTTCGGCCCCGGACCCGGTGGACTGGCACGCCCCGGTCAGCCCGACGGTGGCGCGGTTCCTGGGGTTGCTGGATTTGGACCCGCCGCGGATGTCGCTGATGCCCACGGACGGCCAGAGCCTGGCTATCCTGCTCGCGGGCGAGGCCGAGCCGATCGACCCGCATTCGTATCAGTTGATGCCCGAACTGCTCGAGCGCGGCCCTATTCCGCCGGACGCCGCGCGGCGCTACCTGTCGAAGCAGGCGTTTATCGCGGAGCATTTCAACACGTCGTCGTTCCCGGCGGGACACGGCTTCATGCCCGTCGGGGTGTTGACCGGGCAGGCGTACTACGCTTTCCGCCCAAAGCAGGACGTGCCGGTCCGGTTCATCGTGCTCGATTCCGTGGGGCCGGACGCGATCCCGGGGTACGTGGGTGCGGACGGCGCGCTGTCCTACGCCGAGTTCGAGGGCTTCTTGAAGGCGGAAATCCGCGCGGCGCAGAAGGCCGAAGAATACGTCATCGTCGTGTCGCACCATCCGACGGCCACCTGGACAAAACCGGCCGCGCAGCGCACGGTGACGCCGGAGGAGTTCACGGGCTACCTCGCGCGGCAGCCCAACCTGATCGCGCACATCTGCGGCCACACGCACGACAACCAGTTGATCATGCACAACGGCCCGTATCCGTATCCGGAGATTGTCACGGCATCGCTGATCGACTATCCGCAGGAGGTGCGGCTGTTCGACCTGTATTACGACCGGCGCAACGCGCAATTTCACCTGCGCAGCACCTTTCTCTCGCACGCGGACCAGCCGACCCGGTCCTCGCTGGAGGCGTACCAAAGGATGCAGGTGGACGCGCTCGCCGACCCGGACAGCCCGGAGTGGGTCGAACGCGTCAGCAACATGGACCTGAGCGGGATCGAAGAGATCATTTTGAACGCGCACGGCGGCAAAGACGCCGGAAAAGCGCGCGCATCGAAGAGCCTGCCGCGCAGAGTCCCGCCGGAAGGAGATCGCACGCCGCCGTTCACCGTGACCGTGCCCGCACGGCGTTTCTGAGACCGGACTACACGATACGGCGCCACTTCAGGACCATGCGTTCGCCCATGGCGGGCATGGCAAAGCGCCGCAGGCCGCCGTCTTTCCACGCGAGCCAGACGTAGCGGCCGTCCTCAAGACTGCGGCGAAACAGGAACCCGATGCGTTTTACCCCGTAACGGCCTCTTTCGAG
>JAGMZX010000228.1 GCA_018005585.1 Candidatus Hydrogenedentota bacterium
CGTCAATGCGAAGATGGACCGCCTATCGGCTGCGCAGTTGCTCTTTGTACGCATCGGCCGCGCCCTCCCGGCCATGAACGACCCGTTCGAGTTTTTCCCGGGCCATTTCGGCGCCCTTGGACCCAGGTTCGGCCTCCAGCGCCTTCTGCCAGGCCTGGACCGCCTCGGTCAGGCGAGACATCTTGTACCTGGCGTTACCCATATACACCCATGCCAGCGCAAAATGGTCATCGGCGTTGATCGCGTTGTCGAAAAGGGCCTGCGCCCGGTCGTATCGCCCTGCGTTGTAGGCTTGCACGCCCTGTTGCAGATACTGTTTCGCGCGCCTGCGCCCGGCGGGCTGTTCGCCGCGCAAGACCCGCTTCGCAACATGTCGCGTGTCTTCAACCATGGCCTTCACGGCCGCCAGGAAAGACACCTCGCGACGCCACACCTGGCGCACGTGCAGCCGCATCTCGCGCCTGTACTCCTGTAACCGCTCTTTGCGTGTTTTGGGCATGCACCTCACCTCACACCACAACTGGCTCCCTGCCGTTCATGCTACCATATTTTCCACTTTTGGCAAAATGCGCGATTGGCTGTGCCGCACGAGGCCGCCCGGAAGGTTGGCGGGAAAGGCCCGCCTCGCGCGGCCCGCCCCCGCCCTTGTGCTACAATCGACCCGCATCAGGGCTAGTGTCGCGAGGGAACGCCATGTCCGTCATCCGAGAGTCGCTGCACATCCCGGTTACGGCACAGATGGGGCCGTTACTGGTGCTGAGTCTCATTCTTGTGGCGGGCCTCTCCGGCGGGTGGGTCGCGCGACGGCTGCGCGTGCCGAGTGTCACAGGTAATATTCTGGCAGGGATATTCATCGGCCCGGCGTGCTTGAACCTGTTCTCGGACCAGGACGTAATCACGGCGATGCAGCCGATGTCGACCTTCGCGATGGCGCTGATCACGGCGGGCATCGGGAGCCAGCTCTCGTACAACCGGCTGCACAATGCGTGGCGGCGCGTGGTGTCCATCGCGCTGGGCGAGGTGCTGTTCTGTTTCCTGCTCGTGATACCGGCGGTCTGGCTGCTGGGCGCGTCCTGGCCCGTAGCGCTGGTGCTGGGGTGCATCGCCGTCAATTCTTCGCCGGCGACCATCGTCGCGATTATCCGCGAAACACGTTCCAAAGGGACGTTTGTCAAGACTCTGCTGGCGGTCGTCGGTCTCGATAACATGATTTCGATTCTCATGTTCGCGTTTGCGCGGACGCTGCTCGCGGATTACTACGTGGCCGGGGCGGTGGGGATTGCGCCCGCGCTGCTACAGACCTTGTGGCAACTTGGGGGCGCACTGGCGCTGGGCTATCTCATCGGGTACGTGACGGAGCGGCTCGTGCATCACCCGCAGATGCACGATTTCAGCACGGTGTTTATCGCCATCCTGCTATGTGCGGGTGTTTCGACGTACTTCGGGTTCAGTCCGCTGCTGACCAGTCTGGTCTTTGGCCTGTGCCTGGGCAATGCGTCGGAGGAAGCGAGCCGCCAGACGCAGGCGCTCGAACCCATCGAACTCTTGCTGTTCATTTGCTTCTTTACGATGGCGGGCGTCTCGCTGCACCTCGAGACGGCGCGCGAGGCCGGTCTGCTCTGCGTGGCGTATCTGGGCTTGCGTTTCCTGGGCAAGCTGGCGGGCGGCGCCGCGGGCGGCCGCGTTGCCGGCACGACGCGGCGCATCTGGCTGAATATGGGCATTGGGCTCATGCCTCAGGCGGGCGTGGCAATCGGCATGGTCGTGCTTTTGGGCGGCGATGCGCGTATTCCGGAGGCGGTTTCCGGGCAGGTGGCGGCGATCGTGCTCGCCGGTGTCGCGCTTGCCGAGATCTTCGGCCCCTTCTTCACGCGGTTGAGTCTCCGCCGGGCCAATGAGGTCAACAAGGACCGGCGCCGCCTGATCGAGTTCCTCCAGGAAGAATACATCCTTACCGGTCTCCGCGCAGCGGACAAATGGGAAGCCTTGCGGAAAGTGACCGATTTCTACATACGCACTCACCGTATCGCCCCCGCGCTCCGCGAGGCGCTGCATCAATCGATCATCGAACGGGAAAGGGACGGCACGACCGCGATAGGGCTGGGAGCGGCCATCCCACACGGGCGCATCGGTCACGGCGGGGGTATCCGCGGCGTGCTCGCAATCTGCAGCGAGGGCGTTGCCTGGGGCGAGGACGATGACGAAAGTGTGCGGCTGGTCATGCTGGTGGTGACGCCAGCCGGTCACGACAAGGAACATATCGAGGTAATGGCCAGTCTGGCCCAGATGATCTCCGACGCGACCATCCGCACTCGTTTGCTGGCAGCGATGGACGCCAACGACGCATGGGAGGTTATTGAGGGAGAAGAAACGCGGAACTACAACTATTTCCTGGACGAGAAGGAGCAGGAGACCGCTGAGGAAGCGGCGTAAGCGGCTCGGACACCGGCGCCGCGGCAAGGATTATGGACGGAAGACCGCGCATGGTAAGATTGCGGGGCGGCATCGTAGTGTTTTGACAATCGCGGAGATAGAGTGGGAATAAGACCGGCCGGGCAAGCGTATTTCAAGATGGCCTGGCTGTAAGCACATCAAACGGAAATGCTGTAGTCCGTGGCGCAGACGATTCTTCCATATGGCATCGCGAATTTCGCGCGCAAAGCACGCCATGTCTTGGATTTCGGGGGGGTGTGGCTGGCCCGCCACCTGAACCGGTCGCCAAGATCGCTGCCTATTCTGATTCTCATGCTGACCGACAAGTGCAATCTGAAATGCAAGATGTGCGGGGCATGCGACTACACGCCCGGCGACCACAACCTGCTCTCGCTCGACGAATGGAAGGCGGTCGTCGACGCAGCGGCGCGCCTGCGCACGCAGGTCGTCGCTATCACGGGCGGCGAGGCCATGCTGCGGCACGACCTCTTCGATTTGATCCGCCACGTGCGCGGGCTCGGCATGGCGGTGCACCTGAACACCAATGGGCTCCTGCTCCGCGACAAGAACGTGGCGAAACTGGCGGAGAGCGGCGTGGAAACCGTGTCCATCTCGATTGAGAGCCCGGACGCGGCGGTCCATGACGCCATCCGCGGACGCGGCACCTTTCAGCACACGCTCGACGGCCTGCGGCGCTTGCGCGCCGCCGCGCCGGACCTGCGCATCGGCCTCAATAGCGTCATCAACAAGCACAACTACAAGACCTTGGCCGAAATGGTGCCGTTTGCCGTGCGGGAAGGCGTGGACCAGCTCAAGCTCGCGCCGATTCATACGAATTTACAGCACAAGGGCAAGAACGTCGACGAATACGCGGACATGATCTTTCAGGAACCCGACTTGGACGGCCTCGAACGCGAATTGAGCCGCATGCGGGCCGCCTTGGCAAAAACAAATCTCGAAACGACACTGGACCAGTTTTTTGACGGCATCACGGACCACTACCGCCCACCAGCGACGAATTTCTACTGCTACGCGGGTTTTGCCATCATGGTGGTCGGACCCCAAGGCTACGTTTCGGCGTGTTTCGATAAGGACAGCCCGATGAATGTGCGCGAGACCCCGCTCGACGAAATCTGGCGCAGCCGCGCCTTTCACGAGCATAGGCAACTGGCCCGTCATTGTGACCGCGCGTGCTGGGACACCGCAAACACGGAACTGAGCATGCGCCTGAGCGTGCTCCGGGCCTTGCGCGAACCGCGCAAGCTCATCAGCGCCATCCGCTACTACACCCGGCGCGGCCGACAAGGCCGTCGTCCCGGTGATGCCGCCCGCCCCGCCTGCAGCCGGGGACCGGATGCCGCTTGCGGCGGCGGGGACTATGGGGCCGGGCGCGCGGCGCACGACGCGAAGACAGTGATGGCCGCGACGGGCGGCGGGGACCCGTCCCAGGATGCGTCGCCGGGCATAGACGAGTGTGAATATGCGGCGGAGACGCTTGGCGCGCCCGCCGGCAAACCGGGGGGAGAACGGTGAGCGCCACGGGCGCCGGTCTGGCGGCCACCCTCTATCGCCTCGGCGATGCATGGGTGCGCACGCGCGTGTTGCGCCGGCGCGTGCCGCTGCTGGTCGGGTTCAACATCACGTTCCGCTGCAACCTCCGCTGCGCTTACTGCGCCTCGCCCACGCTCGAGGTGCCCGAGATGGACACGGACCAGGTGCTGCGAACCGTCGACGATTTTTACGCTCTGGGCATGCGCTGGATCACGTTCAGCGGCGGTGAGCCGCTCCTGCGCAAGGACCTCGGGACCATCATCGGCCATGTCAAGGACAAGGGTATCGTTACGTTCATCAGCACAAACGGATGGCTGATCCCGAAACGCATCAGAGAACTCTTGCGCGCCGACCGGTTCACCATCAGCCTGGACGGCGGCGAGAGGGTCCACGACGCGGTGCGCGGCAAGAACGCATTCGCGAAGGCGCTCGCGGGCGCGGACGCCGCGCGGGAACACGGCGTCCCTCTGGCCTTCACATGCGTGCTTTCGAGTTACAACCTCGATGCCGTGGACGACGTTCTCGAACTGGCCGCGCGGTTCGGCGCCACCTGCATGTTCCAGCCCGCAACCAAGTGGCTCGACTCTTCGAGCAGACCGAATCCCATCGCGCCGCCGACGGACCGCTACCGCGACGCCATCCGTTATCTGTTGCGCCGGAAGCGCGAGGGCGCGCCCATCACGAACTCGAGCGCGGGCTTGTGGTACCTGATGCATTGGCCGGACCCGGCGCCCATCGCGAGCACGGCCGGCCGGATCACGTGCACAATCGAACCGGACGGCAAGGTGACGGCTTCGCACGTGACGCAGGGCAATTGCCTGGAAGAGCAGGCCGGCGGCCTTTCCGCCCGGGAAAACTACCTGAATCTGTCTATCCCAGAAATGGTGGACCAGTCCTGGTGCGCGCCCATTCTCGAACTGGACCTGCTCTTTGCGCTCAATGCGGCCGCTATCTGGAACGCCATGAAGGTGCAACGCTGAAACCCCGCCGGCCCGGGCTGCGCCAAGGGTTGTTTTTTGACATGCGGCCGGACGCTCACTATACTAGCGCCTCAGATTCACCCGGTTTCCTTGGGGAAGCATGAGGTGCGGCATGGTTGACGGACATGTGCTCGTGCTGAACAAATCCTGGGTGGCGGTCAATGTGGCCTCTGCCCGGCGCGCGATCATGCTGCTCTATCAAGGTCATGCACGCGCCGTTCATCCCGCCGACTACTCGCTGTACAGCTTCGCGGACTGGTGCGACCTGTCCGCGGACGAAGACAGCGACGAGGATGGGAGATATCTGCGCACGCCCACCATGCGCATCCGCCTGCCTGAAGTCATCATCCTGAGCGTGTTCAACAGTTTCGTCCACCGCGAAGTGCCCTTCACGCGCCGCAACATCTTCGCGCGCGACAACCACCAGTGCCAGTACTGCGGCAAGCGGTTTTCCAAACCGGACCTCACGGTCGACCACGTCATCCCGCGTTCGCGCAGCGGGGGCGATTCGTGGGACAACCTCGTGCTCGCATGCGTGCGCTGCAATCTGAAGAAAGGCAACCGCACGCCCGAAGAGGCGAACATGCCGCTGATCCGCCATCCGTCGCGGCCGCAGTGGCTGCCACGGCTGGGCACGCGCATCCCGCACCACGAACTGATGAGCTGGCAGCGCTTCGTCGATACCACGTACTGGTCTCACGAAGCCTTCGAGGAAAGCGCCGTCGGCTGAGGCGGCTGCATCACGGCGGGCGACTCTCGCTCATGGCCCCTGTCTGTAATTCAGGCTTCAGCCTGTCTTGAAGACGGCGGGAATGTCACCCTGCAAACCGTTGCGGTGGATGCCCGCGTGCTCACGCGTGCGGGTGCGCGTCGCGGTAAACCTGCTTGAGGCGGTCGATGCTTACGTGGGTGTAAATCTGCGTGCTCGACAGGCTCTCGTGGCCGAGTAGTTCTTGCACGACCCGCAGGTCGGCGCCACCGTTGAGCATGTGCGTCGCGAAGGTATGCCGCAGTGTATGGGGCGATACCTCGCGCCGTCCGGGCAGCGTCTCGCGCACGTACCGCTCGACGACACGCTGAATGCTGCGCGTGGTCAGCGGCCCGCCCCGGTGATTCACAAACAGGATGTCGTGTGCCGGATTGCCCAATTGCCCGCGCATGGCGAGGTACGCCTCGATGGCGCGCACCGCGTGGCTGCCCAGTTGCGCGATTCGCTCCTTGCGCCGCTTGCCCAGCACCCGCGCCACGCCGCGGCCAAGGTCCAGGTCGCTGACCTTGAGCCCCGCGCATTCCGCGGCGCGCATCCCGCTGCTGTAAAGCGTT
>JAGMZX010000229.1 GCA_018005585.1 Candidatus Hydrogenedentota bacterium
CCCTCGAAAACCGCCCCGTTTTCCAATACCAGAATCGCTTTCACACGCGTTCTCCAGTGCGTTCCTCCGCAAAATCCGGCGGATTCTAGCAGAAAGCCCGGCCCATTTTCAGGCCTGCGTCCCTATCGCGCCATCCGGCCGCGCGAAGAAAACGGCGCGCCGGTGGTATTACACCATAGTGGGGTTTTCCTGAAACTGCCGTGACACAGAGGAGGTTTGCCATGCGTCACTCACGCGCCGTGTGCGGCCGCGGGCGCCGGGGCGCGGCCGCGGTCTATTTCGTAACGCTGGTGGTCTGCCTGGCGGCCATCGCGGCGGTTTTGTGGCTCTGGCAGGAAGAAACGAAACGGGCCACGGCGCTCGAGCGCGAGGTAGCGCGCCTGCAAGAGCAACTCAGCCGCCTCGCCGCCCTGCAACAAGAAAAGCAGGCCGAAACCCCTGGGCCGGAAGCGCCGCAACCCGGTCCCACAGAGGCATCCGCCGCCGAGGCACCGGCCCCTCCTGCGCTTCCCGAAGGTTTCGACCCGTCCAAGCTCCTGGAAAGCATGCTGGGCAAGGACGCCGCGCCGGACGCGGCGGGCGGCATGTTGGCGCGCATGTTCGAGGGGCCGCAGGGCGAGGCCATGGCGGAAAGCGCCGCAAGTATGATGCTGAATATGCAGTTCAACGACCTGTTCGCCGGCTGGAGCCTGCCGCGCGATGCCGAGGAACAGGTCCGCGCCATTTTCAAGCGCTATATGAAGGAACAGGTCCAGCGGGGCATGCGCTTTTTGAAGGAGAAACCCGAGCGAGCAGTGGTCAAGGCCGATATGGAAGCGCTCGACGCGCAAATGCGCGAGGAATTGGCGCAGATACTCACGCCGGAGCAGATGGCGGAGTTCGAGGCCTACGAGGAGGGCATTCCGGCGCGCATGCTCGAACAATCCTATGACATGCAGCTCCGCATGTTCGGCGCAGGCTTGACGGAGGAGAACCGCGAATTCGTCAAGCAAGTGCTCGTCGATGAGATGCTGGCCTATCAGCCCGACCCGCGCGACATGCCGGATCCGGAACAGATGCGCGAGTTCCTTGCGCATCAAGACGAAGTCTACAACCATGTACTCGAACAGGTCTCGGCACAAATGGATGAGGAGCAGGTTCACATTGTCGAGCGATTCATCGAGCAGCAGCGCGCGGCGGTGGAGTATGCGGGCGGTTTCATGGGCGAGATGTTCGGCAACGCTGAGGAACCGGCGCCGCAGTGACGACGCGCGCCGTCAGTATCGCGGCGCCGCCGCGCGCCCGCGTCAAATCCGGCATTGAATCACAATCTCCGATTCTTCCAGGAGGTCGATCTCTACCGGCGTTATGGGTTTGCCCGCGGCGTCGCGAAAAACCTGGATGACGGGCCGGTCAAGACGGGCTGGGTGAACCTCGGTCACGACCGCCGTGTGCCGGCGGAATGCGCCGCTGAGGACCACCACCTCGCTGCTCTTCGGGTATACGGGCGCCACGCGCAACAGCGCGGCGACCAGTTCCTGGTTGAAGCGCGTTCCGGCTCCTTCGCGAATCACACGGAGCGTCTCGTCCGGCGGCAGCCCGGGTGTCTTTTCGTCGCCGGAAAGCAGGTTGTCGTACGCATTGGCGACCGCCGCAATCTCGCCCAGCACCGTGGGAATCGGCGGCCGCTGCGATCGGTCCCGCTTCACGCGGTTGCCCGCCATGAGACCACGCGGCAGGCCCTGTCCGTCGGGCCGCTCATGATGTTCATAGGCCACATGCGGCGTAAGGATGTCGCTCTGCTCGCTCGCCCGCAGGAGTTCGTAGCCCAGAATCGTATGCTGTTTGACCGCCAGGCCGCCCGTGACCGTCTTGTCAAGAAACAACCTGCCTATGTCATGCAGCAGGCTGCCTGCCGCCAGTTGCCGCAGCCAGTCGTACTGCAAACCGACGGTATGCCCGGTCAGAACCGAGACCGCGCACACGTCGAGCGAGTGCTCGAAAAGGGCGGTATCCGCCGTCTTGATCGAAGTCAGTCCGGCAAGAACGCTGCGCGACAGCACATTCTCGATGATGTGCGAAACGCTTTCGACCACCTTTGCCAGCGGTCCATTCCTGCCCAGCAGCCCGGCCACGCGCCCGGCTTCAAAGACTTTGCCGCATTCCTGCGCGGATTCCGCGCGCAGCGTGCCTACCTCCGACGCAATTTTCTCGAATGCGTTGCGGAGCGCACAGTGGGCGCGCATGCGCACCGCCGGGCTGATATCTTCCTGAGGCTCGCACCCCGCGGGTTCCTCCGGGTCCTTGACACAAATGCGCGTGAACCCCTTGCTCTCCAGGGCGCGGATATACTCGCGTGTCAAGGACACGTTCTTGTGGAGCAGCACCTGCCCCTTCTCGTCAAGCAGTTCCCGGGCTACGAGCATGCCGGGCCGCGCCTGACTTACGGCGATCACACGCAATATCACACCCCTCCATGGTTATACGCTTGGACAGCCGCACAGCCATGGCCGTCCGCCACGGCCGCACAAACCCGCCTGCCGGGCCAAGCCCGCACACCGGCCTTACAGATTATGCCCGCGGTCAGAGGAGTCCGGGGCAGAAACCGTCTTCTGTCTCTTCCCCGGGGCAGTAGTGGTAACCACCCGAATTGTAGAACTGAATGATGCGCAACAATTCGGAAAGGCCGATACGCCAATCGGGGCCATCCGGACTGTAGTCGCTGTCGTGCGGGCAGCAAGTCGTATTCGTGCCCGGACCAGGAAGGTACCCGTCTTCTGTGGAGCCGGGGTCATCGGCGCAATAAAGTCCGTTCGAGTTGTAGAACTGAATCACGCGCAACAACTCACCGAGCGCAACCACGCCGTCGTGATTCTGGTCCGCACTGTGCCATTCATCATCGCAGGGGTCCGACCCTTCGCCCTCGCCTTCACCTTCGCCCTCGCCTTCACCTTCGCCCTCGCCTTCACCTTCGCCCTCGCCTTCACCCTCGCCCTCGCCTTCACCCTCGCCTTCGCCCTCACCCTCGCCCTCGCCTTCACCCTCGCCTTCACCTTCCCCTTCGCTGCCCTTCAGGCAAATTCCGAGGTCGACGTTTTCCACGTGCGGCACACCGGATTCGTACAAGACACTTGCGCCGTCGCCGGACGCCGAACTGATCCACTGGAACCAGCACGCTTCGCTGTTGTCCCTCCGAATCGAAACCCAGCCGGTTTCCAGCGCCACGGGCGCGGCCAAGGCGACGTCATACCGATACAGCAATTGTCCATCGTACGCCATGCCCGAATATTCCTTGACCGGCACAACGGTCTCTTCGGCCACGAGCGTGCCGGGCATGCCCGCATCGTCGGCATAAAACGCGACCTCAAACTCTTCGGAGACCGGGCTGCACGCCACCAGGCCGCCGCCTGCGTTGGCATCGATACCCCACCAGCGCACGGTTTCAATCGGCACGGACAGGCCCTGGAAGTTTTCGTATGCGGCAAAGTCCGTGCCGCTATTGCTGGCGAGCAACGACCATGCTTGCAGCGCTCCTTGCGGCGGTTGACCGAATTGCGTGCCGGGCAGGCAGATGTCCTGGATTTCGCCCTCGCCTTCACCCTCGCCCTCGCCTTCACCGCAGGGCGGGGCGACCTCTACCGTACGCTCCAGCGCGACGAGGGGCCCGTCTATCTCCAAGGCAAGGACGTACACGGGGTAAACGCCCGCGGCATTCACGTTCACGCGGCTCGCGTCAATCTCGAGCACCGGCTCCGGATCGCAGTGGTCCTCGGCAGTCGCAGACGGGTCCACATACGGGACGCCGCAAGGCCACGGGAGCGGATTGTCGCCGATCAGTGTCAACGTGATGGTGTCATGCACGACCACCTGCCGTAGTACCGGCGCGGCGGCGTTCCCGAGCGAGTTCATGACGTTATACTCGATGGTGTACGCGCCTGGAACGTTGGTGTCCAGATTATCCGTTACCTGAACACTCGCCGTGATGTCGCCATCCAGGCAGTCGGCTGCGGACGCACCAGGCAATACATAGTCGTCATGGCCGCATTCGAGGTACAACGGGTCCGCCCCGAGCAACGTGATGACCGGCGGCTCCCGATCGATGAAGTATTCCTGCGCGCTCGTGAAATCGCCGTTGCCCGGCCCCGGCCCGCCAAGCGAGTTACCCTCGCCGTTCTGAATCGAATCATCGTCCACGAGGTCCAGCCGCAACGCGCCGCACCCGTTCCCCGTAGTGACGGTCACCGTGTAAACGGCGCCCCCGCCGCTCACGTCAAGGACGCCCGCGCCCGGCAAGTCCGGCGCAGAGACCGCGAAATCCGTCTCTTCTACGCCGCCCACATTCTCGCTGAACGCAACATCATAGGTCACCGTTTCCGCCGCGGTGGGGCTGACAGCCGTAGGCGTGATGCTCACCACCGCGGGCGGCGCCGCCGTCACGAACAACAGGTCGGGGTCCGTACCCAAGTCCGGGTCGATCACGCCGGTCAGGGGGTTCGTGCTCGTCCACACCGCCATCCACCGGCCCCGGTTGTCCACCGCGAGCACCGGCGCGTAGTCATGGTCCGCGGGGCCGTCCGTAAAGGCAGTGTTGTGCAACGCGCGGGTAGGACCCCACGACACGCCGCCGTCGGCCGACACCGCCAAGAGCACGTCAGGGTCGTCCAGGATAAGGCCGTCCAGTGTCGCCGTAGACGACCACACCGCCGCAACGGAGCCCGCGCTGTCCGCGGCCAGCCGCACACCGACGTCCGTGGCGTCGCCGTCGGTCGTGGCGGTACTGTTGAGAACGGCCTGCGCGGCCCATGTCACGCCGTGGTCCGCGGAGCGGGCGCAAAAGATGTCCGTGTCTTCACCCGTTCCGCCCATGTCCTCGAGGGACTGCCACGCAACCACCAGATCGCCGTTCCCGTCGCAGGCCATGTCCGGGCCGGCGTCATTGCGTGAATCGGCCGCGGCGAGGGAATTGAGCGGGGCGGGTTGCGACCACGAAATGCCCCAGAACAGGATATCCGAATTGGAGGAACGGGCGACCAGAATGTCCGCGTCGCTGCCGAGTTCGAGCGTGCCCGGGAAGGCTTCGAACGATTCCCATGCCACCACCCAGTACGTGCCGCTGAGGACGATACAGGGGCGCTGATCGAAACCGAGGTCAACCGGCGCATTTGTGTTCAACTTGCGCGCCGTGGACCACGTGAGCCCATTGTCCACAGAACGCGCCGCCAGGATGTCCGCATCGGACCCGACGTTCTCTCCGTCAACCAGGGAGACCGTCGATGTCCAAACGCATATCCAGCGTCCGTGTTTATCCGTTGCCAGGCGAGGATAATAGTCTGGCGCCGTATCCGAGTAAGCATGACTGTTCACGGGAACCGGCACGGCCCAATTCATGCCATTGTTCGAGGAATAGGCCACCAGAATGTCCGTGTCCGTGCCGGCACCGCCCACGTTCGCGTTGGACTGCCATACGCAGACCCAATTGTCGCCGCCATCGTTCGCCAGACACGGGAAATCATCCTCCGCGTTATCCGCTTCCGCGTAAGAATGAATGACCGCGGGCGCCGACCAGGTCGCGCCAAAATCACTGGAATAAGCATAGAATATGTCCTTGTCCGTGCCGACGGTCCCCTCAAGCGTATTGTCCGATACCCATACCGCCACCCATTGTCCGGCGTCGTTGGACAGTATGTGACCATTAACATCCGACGCGGCGCCGTCTGATGCCGCGGAACCGCTCAACGGCAAGGCCGGCGAGAACACCAGGTCCGCCCCCGCCCGGTCAGCCGCCGCACAGCACAGAATCGCCAGCAAGAGGACCGGGTGTCCCAGCCATGATCTTCCGGATACGTGCCTGCTACGCATTGGATGCCTTCCTCCCCGCGCGTGCATATTGATTCGTTTTCCTGTGCCGGTGGTCCAGGGACCAGCCAGCCATATGCCGGGACAATGCCCGCAATGCGCAACTTCATGCCCAAGAGCGGACACTTCGCCCTGTAACCCAACCCAAAGTACTATTGTACACGACTTTGCGCGTTTGTCGAGTCTTCATTTTCCTTGTCCACAATACACCACCAACATACCTCCATGCATCCCGAGGTTCTCGCGGCCCGCCGCCTGTGCGCGCATCAGGCTTGCAGCCGCCAGGGACTCCGCATGGGACGCGACAACATGCGGTTCGCGGTATCATCGTCCAGAAAACGCTCCCGGTCCGGGTCCCAGCGCAGTTTGCGGCCCAGGAGCAGCGCAATGTTGCCGATATGGCCGAGCGTGGCCGTGCGGTGGCCGGTTTCCGCGGGCGCATACGTCTCGC
>JAGMZX010000230.1 GCA_018005585.1 Candidatus Hydrogenedentota bacterium
ACGCCACCGTGCGCACGTCTTCGCTGAAGGTCACGGTAAATTCGAGGGTCTGGTTCGTCGTAGGGTTTTGCGCGCCGGCCTTGCGCGTGATCGAGAGCACTGTCGGACCCGTGATATCCACGAGCCAGCCCGCGAAACCCTGGCCTAGCGCGCTCGCGCAAAGGTCCTTGTAGCCGGTCACGTTCAAATGGATCGGGTCGTCGCCGTCTGCCGCCATGCCGGCGCGCGGCCCGGGATACACCGGGTTCCCGCCCGGATACGGCGAATAAGCCGGCGGCCAGCCCGGGAACGGTGCTGTGCCGGCGGCGAAGGGCGCCCGATAGACGAAACCGGCGTCAATGAAACCGGGGTGACCGTGCCGGTACTGCTGCAACCCCCAGTTATGCACATAGAGCACGCGGCTCCGGGAGCTGGCGATGGCGCGCTTGCGCAGGCCCATATTCGTAAACGCGGCATTCACCTGGCTGGGCGACGGATTGCCCAGATTAACCTGCATCAGTTGCGCGCCCTGAATGCCCGCCAGCGAAGTCTCCCAAAGGTTCACATAATCATAATCAATGAGGCCTACCTTCATGTCAGAACGCAGACCGAGGCAGAAATCCACCACGGTCGTCAGGTCGTTCTGTATGCGGTCGAATAGCGCGCTCTCTTCCGTGGGCGACAGACCCGTATGCCAGCCCCCCGCCGCCTGCCCCGCGAGCATATCATTGCCGCCCAGACTCAGATGTATGATGTCGATGGTGGGATTTGCCGCAAGGGCCTGCTGGACCAAGGCAAGCGCGCCCGGGTCTTTCCAGACGGACGCCGTCGTGCCGCCGATCGCTGTAGTCGAGCCCTCCGCGCCCCATTGGCTCAACCCATAGGTGCTCAGCACCGCGGGCCAGGCGTTGTCATCCCACGCGTATTCCGCCCAACTGTCGCCCACAAGCAGAATGCGCTTCGTCTGGGCCTCCGCCGCACGCGTCAGCAGTACCAAGAGGAAAACGGCCACCAGTAGCGAATGGACGCCGCAGTCACAGCCCGCTCTTACACGCTGTCGCATACTCATGGGTGGTCCTCTTTCTCTCTCGCGACTTGAACCCGCCGGTTAAGTTCCCTTTCGGGCCACGGCGCCCGTCGCCTCATCGGATGGTCCCCGCCGGGAAGAAGCAGTTATAGGTAAGCATCGACGGATGATAGCCCTATGACCTTGAAAAGGTGCGGACATTAGAGCACTCCTTCCTTAAGGTACCACAACGCCGCCAACTTTTCCACTGGGGTCCTATACAAATCAAATACAAATATTTCTGGTTGCATATTGGATGAACTCCGCCGCGTTATCCGGTTCCGGAGTCGGCGCATGCCGCTTGCAGTCTTTTCCCGTGCGCGTTAGACTCAGGTACAAGGGAGGCAAACGTTCCTATGCTCGAAACCGTGGATTTGGAAACGAAGTTGGGTAAAGAGGAATACAAGGCGGCCTTGGACGAACTCGACGTCCGGCTGCCGACGCTGCAGCGGGGCTTGCATTCGGCGGGGGTACCTGTACTGATAGTGTTCGAAGGATGGGAGGCGGCGGGCAAGGGCACCGTATTGAGCCGGCTCCTTCAGGCGCTCGACCCCCGCGGTTTCAAGGTTCACGCGATTGCGCCCGCGGCCGAACGGGACCGCTTCTGGCCCCCGATGTGGCGCTTCTGGAAGCTGCTCCCCGCCGACGGCGCCATTGCCATATTTGACAGAAGCTGGTACCTGCAAGTTCTCGAGGAATACGTGGAAAACGGGTGCGACGGGCGCGCGGCGCAATCCGCGTATGAACGCATCCGGGCTTTCGAACGCCAACTCACCGACGGCGGCGCGGTGATAGTAAAATTCTTTCTGCACATCAGTAAGAAAGAACAGGCGAAGCGGTTCAAGAAGCTCGAAGAAGACCCCGCGTTCGCGTGGCGCGTCGGCGAAGCGGAGCGGCGCCAGCAGAAGCGCTACGACGAGTATGCCCAGGCCGTCGAGGACATGCTGCGCGAGACGTCAACGCCGAATGCGCCCTGGACACTTGTGCCGGCCACCGACGAACGCTTCGCCCGCGTGAAGGTTGCTGAAACGCTCGCCGCGGCGCTTGCGAATCCAATGGCCGTGCGGCCGGCCACCCCGACCGAGGAACCTCAGAGCGCGCCGCGCCGTACAAGCCCCTTGGACCGCGTGGATGCGTCCATCACGGTTTCAGAGGAAACCTACGACGAAGAGCTGCCTCGGCTGCAAGAGGAACTGCGGCGTCTTCAGCACCTTTGCTACAAGCAGCGCAAGCCCGTGGTCATTGTCTACGAAGGGTGGGATGCCGCCGGCAAAGGGGGCAACATCCGCCGCTTTGTGCGCGAGCTTGACCCGCGCGGCTATGAGGTCGCGCCGTTTGCCGCGCCGCAGGGCGATGAAAAGACGCACCACTATCTCTGGCGGTTCTGGAGGGCGCTCCCGAAAGCGGGCCACTTTGCCATATTCGATCGCTCCTGGTATGGCCGCGTGCTGGTGGAACGGATCGAAGGATTCGCCACCTATCCGGAATGGGCGCGCGCCTATCGTGAAATCAACGAATTCGAGTCGGACCTTGCCGATTACGGGATGGTTGTCATCAAATTCTGGCTGCATATTTCGAAGGAAGAGCAATTGGCCCGATTCCAGGCGCGTCAGGACACCTCGGAGAAGCGTTGGAAGATCACGGACGAAGACTGGCGCAATCGCGAGAAGTGGGACTTGTATTGGCAAGCGGTGTCGGACATGCTCGAGCGCACGTCCACCGTCCGCGCGCCGTGGACCGTGGTCGAGGGCAACGACAAGCGCCACGCGCGCATCAAGACGCTGCGCACGGCCGTGAAGCGCATTGCCGCCGCACTCGAAGCGGCGCCTGGTTGAAATAGCGGGAGCCTCGGGTGAGGACTTGGGCGCTTGGCGGCTGGTGGTGTTATAATAACAATAATCAGGGGGCTTTGCGGCAAGCCGTTGTCCAGATGCGGGGGTTGGGTTGCAGTGGTCGCTGTGCGAGGAAATCCGTGGGGATACCGTGTCGATGGATGTCAAATTGGCGAGCACGGCGGGGAAATGTCGCGGTGCATGCTGGGGCGTCGGCGCCGGTGACGTGGTTGTCGGCCGTGGCGCCGATTGTGACATCGTTTTGCTGGACCCCGCGGTCTCCCGCCGGCACTGCAGAATTGTGCGTGAGGGAACCGATATCTGGCTCGAGGACCTGGGCAGCCGGAATCCGGCGCTCTTGAATGGCGCGCCTGTGCGCCGCGCACGGCTCGAACCCGGCGATGAAATCTCCATCGGCACGAATCAGTTTCTGGTGCTCGGTGAGGGGGAGGGCGCCGGGCAGGGCCGCGTTTCGGGCGCTTCCCGATGCGATACGGTATCCTGGTCTGAATCGCTTCCCATCACCTTGGCGCTCGATTCCGCGCGCGCCGGAATCCAAGCCCGCCCCGGAACCGTGGATGACCTTGTTTTTCTCTTCGACGTCGCCCGGGAAGCCGGCGTGTGCAGAGACGTGAAGTCCTTGTTGGCCCTTCTGCGAGAGCGGCTTTGTCAGCGATTCGACCCAGTGGACCTGTGGGTGGCCCTCGTGCATGGGCGGGACACGCTGAACCTCGTGGTCGGGGCCGAACAGACTTCGCCGCCCCTTGACCTTATGCACACCTGCCTGAGAGAGGGGCACGGCATGCTCGCGCCCGGCACGATGCAACGGGGAAAACAGAAGGTTCGCACGTTCACGCTTGCCGCGCCGCTGACCGTGAGCGAAGCGGACATCGGCGCCATCGTACTGCGCACCGAATTGCCGCACGCCTCCTCCTCCTATGATGAGGCGGACCTGCGCCTGCTGGTGCTGCTGGCGCAATCGCTCGCGCCTATCATCTGTGCCATCGAGAACCAGGAACAGCTCCGGCGCGACAACGAACGGCTGCGTGCCCGTTCCGGCGAATCCCTCGAACTCGTTGGGGATAGCAGCGCCATCCGCCGTGTTCGCCTCCAGATCGCACAGGCCGCGGCTTCTAACTTGAATGTGATCATTACCGGCGAAACCGGTACCGGCAAGGAACTCGCGGCCCGGCTCGTCCACGTGCAGTCCGTGCAGCGCGCCGAGCCTTTCGTCGTCGTGAACTGCGCGGCCATTCCCCGGGACCTCTTCGAGAGCGAATTCTTTGGCTACGAACGCGGCGCTTTCACCGGCGCCACCCACCGGTTTGACGGCCTGCTCGCACAGGCGCACGGCGGAACGCTCTTCCTGGACGAAGTCGCGGACCTCAGCCTTGAAAACCAGGCGCGGATCCTGCGCGCCGTCGAGGACGGCGCCTTTCGCCGTGTGGGGGGCAAGGAAGAGATACGCGTACGCGTGCGCATTGTCGCCGCGACGAACAAGGACTTGCGGAAGGCCCTGGCTGCCGGGCAATTTCGAGAAGACCTCTTCCACCGGCTGACCGGTTTCGAGATCAGAATCCCCCCGCTGCGTGAGCGGCCGTCGGACATCCCTGATCTCGTCGAGCATTTCTTTCAACTTATCAAGAATCAGGCTAAACGGCCGCTGTCCGGCTATACGCCTGAAACGTTGATATACCTGCAGAAACGGTCCTGGCCGGGAAATGTCCGCGAACTCCGCAACTGGATGCTGCGCGCCGTTGCGCTCGCCACGAGCGAATGGATTCACCCGGAGATGTCAATTGAAGAGCCATCTCAGACCATCAAAGCCGCCGGAGCCACGAAACCGGCTTTAAGCCTGGCTGAAGTCGAAAGGCGGCACATTACAAGCGTGCTTCAACAGTGCGGAGGCAGCATCAAGGAGACCGCACGGATCCTGCAAGTGGCGCGCAGCACGCTCTACGCCCGCATCGCACAGTACGACATCAAATAGGCCGTCACCATTCCTTGCCCGGACGGGGCATTCGTGCCCAATTCCCTGCACGAGTCCAGATTCTGGACGAAATCACTGTCCAGTTCCTGGAATCCAAGACGCTTCCCTCGCCCGGCGCTTCGGGCCGCTGTTTGTATAACTTTCTGTATATCAGCATGTTAGAGCCTAATGCCCCGATGATTCCTGATATGGCACGAAACTTGCTAAGACAATTTTGTCACGAAAAGGCGCCCAGACGCAGTTCGCGCTGGTGCGTTCGCCCGGCCTTTGCGGTGGAGGGAGAACCGGCGGAGGGAACGGGTGACGTGGCAGGGAACGGAGGGAACAGGTGAGAGTAAAAGGAACGCGCAAGACCGCGGGGAAAGGGAGATGCCGGTTATGGCGACTACATGTCAGGTATTGACGGAGTCACGCGTGAGGATGTTGTGGCTGGTGCATGCAAGAGGATATCGGGTGAGCGTCCGTGCGGAAGTACCCCGCGAGAGGATGTTGGGCGGCATTCGATACGTAACGCGATGGAGGTTGGCACTGTGACGGGTTGCTCGAACAGAACAAGAGGCGGCGGGTTGTCATGAGTGAATTGCGTGTCTTGATAGTCTCCGATGACCCCCTGTTGCGCCACATGACTTCCGCGTGGTTCGAGCGCAGCGGTTTCTCCGTCACGGCGGTCTCCGATAGTGAGAGGGCGGCCGAGGCCTGCGAGCGCGCCCGCTTTGACGCCGTAATCGTGGATTTTGAAATGGTCAATATGCAGTCGTATGAGACGGTCCTGTTCCTGCGTGCCCAGGCTCGTGAACAGGCGATTGTCGTGCTGATGGACAGTCCTGAGGAGCGCTTTTCCGCGCTCATCTGCGGCGCGTCGAAGGCATTGGTCAAGCCGGTTCCCATGATCGAACTGGAGCGGGAGGTCCGGCGGGTAATCGAAGAGTCCGCTGCGCGTTGGGCCAGCGCAGGCGTGTCCAGTTGACGGAATACCGGGGCGATGCCCCGCGCACATACAGTTGAATCGTCAGAAGAGAAAACCAGGTTGCGGAGTGGCGGTGACGCAAGACCGATTGCTGCGTTTTCTCGCGTGGCGCGCCGGGCGGCGCGCCGTCATGGAGGCGACCGAATGGTTTGTGACGGCCGTGTGGGCCCTGATAGCCCGCACGGTTGTGACAAAGGGGGCGCGCGTGCGGCCCGCACCCGAGGGTGAAGACGGGAGGGGGGCGCGGGCCGCACGAAATGAGCCGGCATCTGCTGAGAGGCCGGGAAGTACTCCGGGAGGTGCGAGTTACTCGATGGCGGAGAGAGAGGCCAG
>JAGMZX010000231.1 GCA_018005585.1 Candidatus Hydrogenedentota bacterium
CGACCCAGACGGGGCTGGTGGACAGCACGGTGACCACGTCCGTGACGGGCAGGCGCGTCAGCGCGTAGAAATTGCAGAGGAGCCCGGCCGTGCCGAAGATGCTGCGCCACCAGAGCGCCCGCGAGCCGCACCACACCATCGGGATGCCCCGCGCGGCAAGCAAGGCGTACATGATTCCAGGAGTGACCGCGATTCGAGCGAGGGCCACCGCGGGCCAAGGCGCCTGGCCGCGAAACCCGTGCGCGATACACGACATTGTGGCGAAACCGAGAGAGGCAAGCAGCATATCCCCCGCGGCGCGGCGGTTCGCCGCGGCGGAAACGCGTGTGAAAACAGGGGATGGCGCGGACATGGCGCGCACTATACGAACGCCGTGACGGGGATGCAAGCAGTGCGCGATGTCGCAGCGTCCCGCCGTTGGCGGGGACGGCGCCGTGACGGGGATGCAAGAAGCGCGCGGCGAGAGAAGAGTCGAGAGGAAGACGGTATCCGTTTCAGGAACGCCCTATTTGAAGCAGCGCGTGAGGCCGGCACGTTCCTGCCGGAACGCGGGCAAGCCTGCCGCGTCATCGGCAGTGCGGCGGTGGCGCGTTGGGGCGGGCCGCGCATGTCGCTGGAGCTGGATCAGTACCAATATCTGAACGGCGTAGCCTTTCCTTACTGGGCGATGCGTACATACTGGACGGAAGACGGCAATGCAGTTGAGCCGCTGAAAACGCGCTGTCTGGCCAACGAGATTTCCGTGCAGGAGTATTACTACCTGCTGCGGCAGACGCCGCCGTCTTACGTCGATTCCATCATGTATGTCGCGGTGGATACCGCAACCGCGCGTGTGAATGAGCCGCTGTCGGAAGAAGATTTCACGCTGACTTTCCCAGATGGAACCGTGTTCACCGATTATCGGTCCGGCGAAACGGCAACGTACGTGGCTTCGTCCTGGCTCGTGGAAAATCGGTTGTGGTTAATGGCCACAATCGCTGCGGTTTTGACAGCCTGCGGCGCGCTTGCGTTGCGCGGAGTCCTTGCGCACCGGCGCAGACACTAAGGCTGACATAATGGAAACAAGCGCTGGAAGCAAGCCCTCGCCTCGTCGCGCGCGGGGGTGACCAGAGATCCCTGCGCATGTTAGAACTATCGACCGAACGTCCGGTACCTGCCTGGTTGTGCGCGGCGATTATCCTTCTCGTCATGACGGCTCGTGCCATAGCAGACGAGATGGAGACGTTGCGGCGTCAAGTGTTGGAATGGTCGCAGTGCCTGCCGCGTATTTGTTCAGACGCCGCTTTGTCAGGCCCCGGGGACGGTAGGGGAAGACAGGCGGGTGCCTCTACTTGCGCGGCTGTCGCTGGCGCAGGCATTCGGCGAGGGCGATGCCCGCGCTGACGGAGGCGTTGAGGCTCGTGATCGGGCCGGTAATCGGGATGCGCAGCAGGTGGTCGCAGCGCTCGCGCACAAGCCGACGCACGCCTTTGCCTTCCCCGCCGATGATGAGCATGGTGCGGCCCGTGAGGTCGACGTCCCACAGGAGTTTGTCGCCCGCCGCGTCGAGCGCCGAAACCCAGAAACCCGCGCCCTGCACCGTTTCGATGGCGCGGACCAGGTTGGTGACACGGACCAGCGGGACGTGCTCGACCGCGCCCGCGGCCGCCTTGACCATCGCGGGCGAGAGCGGGGCCGCCCGGTCTCTGGTGAAGATGACGGCGGAAGCGCCGCATGCCGACGCGGAACGGACGATGGCGCCGAAATTCTGGGGGTCCTCGACGCCGTCCAGCGCGACAAAGAGCGCGTGGCCGGTTTCCGCGGCCAAGCGGTCTCTGAGTTCCAGGACGGGCAAGGGTTCCGCTTCCAACACGGCGCCTTGGTGCGCGCCGCCACCGGCGAAGCGATCCAGTTCCTGACGCGCGGCGTAAGCGATGCTGAGACCCGCGGCGGCCTCGATCAGGGCATCGAGGCCCTTGGCGTCGCGCAAGAGTAAGAGCCTGCGCGCCGCCCGTCTGCGGGCGCGCAGGCATTCGAGGACGGGATTGCGGCCATATACGATTTCGTACTTGGCGCTCACTATTGAAGCTCGTGCACTTCCTTCAGTTTCGAGGCGCGAAGGCTGAGGTTATCCATGTCCGGCACGCGCTTGTCATAGGTCCACGCCTGCGCGGCGAGCAATTCCTGAAGGATGTTGTAGGCCTGCTGGTAGTTCTCCATTTTTTCCTGACATTTCACCATGCGGTACTTGTTGTGCCAGTGATTGGCGCCCGAGGCGCCGTAGCGCGCGAAGCAATCGTTGAGCACTTCAGCCGCGCGTTCATAGCGCCACAGTATCATGAGGTAGCCGCTGATTTTCGAGAGCCGCGCCTCATCCTTCACATCCTGCGCCTGGTCCTGGCCGGGCGTGGCTTTCGTCGCCTGTTTCACCATCCAATTCACGCCGCCGCTCGAAGCCAGCCAGCCGATCGCCACCACAATGACGATTATGAGGGGCCATTTCAGTCCGCTGAGGTCCATGGTATGTCTCCTATTGTCCCTGGCCTATCAACGCCAGCGCTTTTTGAGCGATATCCTTTAATACCGGTATCTCGAACATGTAGCCAACGAACAGCACCGCACTGGCGACGGCGGCGATGATGATGACCACGCCGACGGCCTTGCGCACGCGCATGAAGACGCCGGTTCGCGCCTTCCCCTCAAGCTGCTGCGCCCGCTGTGTGAACGTGTGATGCCGCTGCTGGCAGCCCGCCGAGCAAAAACGCCCGGTCGGGCCGATAACCACGCAGGTGTTGCACACGGGCTTGCCGCACTGTTTGCAGCGGACCGTGGCCTCCACGCCGGGATGATTGATACAAGCGGAACGTGTCGCGTCAACCATGTTCGTCTGCCTCCTTTTTTGCCTCTTCCCAGACCCATTCCGCCCCCGCGTCTTTATTATTAGCACATTCGCTGGAAAACTTCATCTGGGTACGGTGCAATTCCTCCCCCCCCGGACGCGATGGGCGAGGCGATTCGCATATGCGTTCCCTGAATCTGGTAATATATCGCCCCATGAACGCCTTGGATCCCGAAACGCTGATTCGGGTCGAGGACCTGCGCAAAATCTATGAAATGGGTGATACGGTGGTGCGCGCCCTCGACGGGGTGTCTTTTGCCATCCCGCGTGGCTCGTTTGTGGCGGTAATGGGCCCGTCGGGCTCCGGCAAGACGACGCTGCTCGATATCCTCGGCTGCCTGTCCCATCCCACCTCGGGCGAATACTGGCTTGCCGGGCAGCGGGTCGGTGCGCTGCGCGAGGCGCAACTCGCGGAATTGCGCAACCACGAGATCGGGTTCGTCTTTCAAAACTTCAATCTGTTGCCGCGCGACACGGCCTTGGGCAACGTTGAACTCCCCCTGCTGTACGACGCCGTGCCGCGCCGCGCGCGCATCGCTCGCGCGCAAGTGGCCCTCGAAGCCGTCGGCCTGGGCGAACGGGCCGGGCACAGGCCGGCCGAGTTGTCCGGCGGACAGCGGCAGCGCGTGGCCATCGCGCGCGCTCTCGTGAACAACCCGTCCATTCTTTTCGCGGACGAGCCGACGGGGAACCTCGATACGGCGAGCGGCGAGAGCATCATGCGCCTGTTTACGGAGTTGCACGGGCGCGGCAATACGATAGTGCTGGTGACCCACGAACGGGAAGTGGCGGAACATGCCGAACGGATCATGAGTTTCCGCGACGGCAAACTGGTGAGCGACGAATGGCGGAAAAAAGACGAAAGAATCTGGCAATCCCAATAATTTTCTGGCTGCTTGTGGCGGGCGGGCTGACCGGCGGGTTCTTTTACTACGTTACGCGCGAGGCCGACGTGGAGGTGACGGCGGACCGTATCGCGCGCGGCTCGGTCGAACAGACCATCTCAGCGATTTCCTCCGGGGTCGTGACGCCGGGCATGCAGTCGCGCGTGGCCGCGGCAGGGCTCGGGGTGGTCTCCGCGGTGCACGTGGAGGAGGGCGCTCGCGTCGCGGCGGGCGACCTGCTTGTGGAACTGGAACACGGCGAACTGGACGCGCATGTGGCGCTGGCGGAGGCGAATCTCGAGGTGGGCCGGTCGCGGCTTGAGCAGGTGCGGATCGCCGCGCGCATCTATGACGAAATATCCACGGCGCGGCTGGGCCAGGCGCGGGCGCAATTCGACGCGGCCAAGGCCGATTTCGACCGGATCAAGTCGCTTGCGGACCGCAGGGCGGTCTCGCAGAGCGATTTCGAAAAGGTCTCGCTCGCCTACCGCGTTGCGCAGGAGACGGTCGCCACGGCGGAAGCCGGCCGGAAGGAAGTCGCGGTCCGGGAAGAGGAGATTCGCGCGGCGGAAACGGGCCTGACGCAGCTCGAGGCGGCGGTGCAGGTGGCGCGCGCGCTCCGCGACAAGGCGTTCATACGCGCGCCCTTCGCAGGCGTGGTGGCCAAGACCCTGCTTGAAGTGGGCGAGGCCGTCGTCATGGGCGTACCGGTGGCGCTGCTCATACAGGAGCAGGAGCGCTATATCACGGCGCCATTCGACGAGGCGAACTTCGGCCAGATGTTCGTGGGGCAGCGCGCGCGCATCACGCTGGACGCCTATCCGGACGCAGAATTTCAGGGGGAATTAAGCTTTATCGCGCCCGTCGTTACGACGGTGCAGGACCTTACGCGGACGTTCGAGACGAAAGTGCGCATCATCACGGAGCCGGAGAAGTTCGTGCCGGGCATGTCCGCCGACGTGACGCTCATCGCCGAACAGAAGGAGAATGTGCTGTTTGTGCCGAGCGAATCGTTGATCCGCGATGAATTCGCGTATGTGATTGAGAACGGGCGCGCGGTCCGGCGCGACGTGAAAGTGGGCATCGGCAACTGGGAACGCCGCGAGATTCTGGAAGGTCTGCAGGAAGGGGAACTGCTTGTCACGTCGGTGAACCTCAAGGCGCTGAAGGAGGGGGTGCCCGTGCGCGTGGTAGAAGAGATCGCATTCTAATGGGCCCGCTCGACTCCATCCTGACCGCGTTGCGCGCAATCGGCCAGAATAAGGTCCGGGCCATGCTGACGACGCTCGGCGTGATCATCGGCGTGCTCTCCGTCATCATGCTCATTGCGTTGGGCGAATCGGCCCAGTTCTACGTCGAGCGCGAATTCGCGGTCATGGGCAGCAACGTGCTGCTCCTGACGCCGGGCCGCCAGGAAACGGCGGGCATGTTTCCCATCACCGCGGGCAGCCACCGCAAGCTTACGTTCGATATCGCCAAGGCGATCAAGCGCAAGGGCGAAAGCATCACCGGCGTCGCCGCGAACATGCTGGGCCTTGCGAACGTCCGCTACCGGAACCGGCAGCGCAATGTGATGTGTATCGGCACGACGCCCGATTTCGAGCACGTGCGCCAGCTCTATACGCAGATTGGACGGTTCATAAGCGAGCAGGACATCGACCGCAACAACAAGGTCTGCGTCATCGGCACGACGATCCAGCGCGAGTTGTTCGGCAGTCAGCGCGCGCTTTACGAACTCGTGTCGATCAACGGCACGAAACACATGATCGTGGGCATCCTCGAGGAGCGGGGCATGGTGCTCGGCATCGACCTGGGCGATATCGTGCTGGTCCCGCTGCCGAGCGCGTTGCAGATGTTCCGCGGCGGCGAGGACGAACTCTGGGAGATCGTCATCGGCGTGCGCAGCAAGGAAGATATCGGCCGGGCTATCGAATCGGTGCGCAAGATTGTCAAAGCGGCCCATGACAACAACGAAGATTTCACGATTACGGACCAGGACGGCATGCTGGCCACGTTTTCACGCATCTTCGACATGCTGCGCCTGATGCTGGTGGGCATCGCCTCGATTTCGCTGCTCGTGGGCGGTATCGGCATCATGAACATCATGCTCGTGTCCGTGCGCGAACGCACGCGCGAGGTGGGCATACGCAAGGCCGTGGGCGCGCGGCGGATCGACGTGGCGGCGCAATTTCTCATCGAAGCGGTAACGCTCAGCGTGCTCGGCGGCCTCGTTGGCATTGCGCTTGGCTGGCTCGGCACGTTTATCCTGGGCGAACTGTACCCCACGCTGCCCATACGCATGTCGCTGTGGTCCGCCACGCTGTCCTTTACGTTCAGCGTGGCCGTGGGCGTGTTCTTCGGCGTCTACCCCGCCATGAAAGCGTCCACCGTGGAC
>JAGMZX010000232.1 GCA_018005585.1 Candidatus Hydrogenedentota bacterium
CATGGCGGCGGCCCGTTCCTTCTTCTCCAAGACGCCCCTGACGTCAGCTACATCGTAGATGATATCGAGTTTGAGGACGCCGGTCTGTACAAATGTCAGGTAGCCGACGATATCGCGATTGCCGAATCGCAGTCTGTCGAGTTGTCGGTGCTTCCCGGCGTTCCGGTCGCGGGACCGTTTGCGCTTGTTGTGCTTTTGGCGTTGTGCGCTGTTGCCGCGCTTCTTGTTTTGCGACGGCAAGGTGCGCCGTCGCGCACGACGCTTGGATGTGAGGAGTTGAGCAAGAGATAACGGGCTTCATCGTTTACCCGTGAGTGCAGGAGAAAGCAGCGATGCGTAAGAACCACTTTCTGATGTTGTTTGGAATGACCGTACTGGCGTGTCTCGCGGGCGTGTCCGCCTATCCTGCGGTGACCAGCCCGAACGACGACGTAACCACGCGGAATAACGCGACCAACTACGACGAATATGACTTGGGCGGCGGCGCCTATGCGGGGTTGCTTGTCAAGCTGGGCGGCAGCCATGGCTGGCTCGAGTTCACGCTTGGAGGCAGCACGGTGGGCAGCGCGACGCTGCACGTGTACAACTACTGGACTGCAAACGGCGTCAATTACGACGTGCGGCTCAAAGGCGCCGAGTACGGTTTCAGCGAAACCGCGCTTACGGGCAGCAATGCCCCCGACACCAGCGCTTGGACCACCGTGGCCGACTCCTTCCATGTGAACGCGACGGCTCAGTGGTACACCCTGGACGTGACCAGTTTCTACAACGCGCACCTGGGCCAGACGGTGACGTTCAAACTCGAGGCCGTCAGTGGTTCCGGTGACGGCCCCATCTTCTCGGACCGCGAAGGCACGGGCGGACACGCGCAATATCCGTACCTGGAGTACGCGCCGGGCAATGCCCCGCCGGTAATCCAGGAAGTGACGCCCGATCCGGAGCTGACCGAGGCCAATAATGAGTACACGCGTCAACTCGTGCTGACGCAAGGCACGGCCCCGGTGAGTTGGAGCGTGGCGCAAGGGCCAAGCGGCCTGTCTGTGAGCCAGACCGGTTATGTCAGTGGCTGGACACCGGGCGGTGACGACATTGGCGACACATTTACCGTCGAGATTCAGGCGAGCAATGCCTATGGTTCGGACGCCGAGACATGGCAGGTGCAAGTGACGGCGGTATCGCCGCCGGAGCCGATTTACGCAAGCGACGACGTCACGACGCGCGGCGACTCGACGAATTATGACGAATATGACTTTGGCGGCGGCGCGTATGCCGGGCTTCTCGTGAAATCAACCAACAGTCACGGATGGGTCGAGTTCCCGCTGGGCAGCGCCTCCGCTGATGCGGCGACCTTGCACCTGTACAACTACTGGACGCAGAACGGCGTGAACTACGATATCCGCGTTCTTGGCGGTGTTTACGATTTCAATGAAGCCACGCTTACCGGCAGTAACGCGCCGGATACCAGCGGCTGGACCACGGTGGTGGGCTCGTTCCACGTGGATGCAACGGCGCAGTGGTATGAACTGGACGTTACCGATTTCTACAACGCCCATCTGAACCAGCGGGTCACCTTTAAGTTGGCGGCTGTCTCGGGAAGCGGCGACGGTCCGATCTTCGCGGACCGTGAAGGCACGGGCGGCCACGCGCAACACCCGTATCTGGATTGGACCCCGGACAACATCCCACCCATTATTCAGGAAGTAACCCCTGACCCGGACGCGGGCTACGCGAACCTGGAATACACGCGGCAATTGAATCTGCTTCAAGGAACGCTGCCGGTGAGTTGGAGCGTCTTGCAGGGGCCCTCGGGACTGGTCGTGTCGGGCACGGGACGCGTGAGCGGCTGGACGCCCGCGCCATCGGACATCGGAAGCAGCTTTACGGTTGAGGTCCAAGCCAGCAATGCCTTCGGGGATGACGCGGAATCGTGGCAAGTGACCGTGGAAGCGGTGCCGCCGCCGATTATTCAAGAAGTGACGCCCGATCCCGACCGGGCCTATGTCGGCGCGGAATACAAGGAACAGCTTGTGCTTTTGCAGGGAGTGGGGATCGCCTGGTCTCTGACCGCGGGGCCGGACAGTCTTTCCGTGAACAGTAGCGGCCTTGTCCAGGGCTGGATTCCACAAGCGGACGAGGCGGGGCAGACCTATACGGTCACGGCGCAAGCGACGAACCCGGGCGGCACGGACACGGAAACCTGGCAGGTGCAGGTGGTCGCTACCTGTGCGGTCACGTTTCCCGGCGCCACGTGGCAGTCGAAAACGCCCGCGGAATTGGGGCTGGACGGGGCCAAACTCGACCAGGTCGCGGCCAACATCGGCGGCGTGGGCTGTATCGTGCGGCAGGGTTACATGGTGAAGACGTGGGGTGACCAGACGTCAAAAGGGGACTGGGCCTCGGCGGCAAAGCCCGTGATCAGCACGATGCTGTTCTTCGCGGTGAAAGAAGGGCGTCTCGGAGGCGTCCATGATCACATCGAAGATTGGGGCTGGGACCTCGTCGCCAAGGACGAGCCCATGGAGTTCTACCACCTCGCCAACATGACGAGCGGCTACGCCCGCGGCGAGGCGCCCGGCGCCCGCTGGGCGTACAACGACTACGCGATCAGTCTTTATGCGAAGACGTTGTTCGACAGGGTCTATGGCGCGACCCCGGACTCGGCGGCGCGGAACGGAGGCCGGCTTGGATTCCTCCAATTCCAGGATGGCTCCATTTTTTCTTCGCGCGACGGATATGGTTTGTCCACAACGCCGCGCGACTTCGCGCGCATCGGCTGGCTCTGGTGCAACCGGGGCAACTGGAACGGCACGCAACTATTGGCGGAAAGCTTTTTTGACGACTACATGCTTCCGCACGTGCCGATTTCGCTGCCGCGGACCTCGTCATCTGGAACTGACTACCTCGATGTCGGCACCTACGGCGGCGGGTCAGACCAGACGGCGGACGGGCCCGGTATTTACGGGTTCAACTGGTGGTTCAACGATTACGGCGCGACGAACCCGAGCGCGCTGACGTGGCCGGACGCGCCCGCGGACACGTTTGCCGCGGTTGGACACGGCGGCCCGGAGACCCTGTGCGTCATCCCCAGCCTGGACCTGGTGATCGCTTTTCGCGGGTCGAACTCGATGACGCCCGGCAGCGTCTCGTCGAGTATGAACCAGAACCTGAAACTCCTGGTCGAGGCGTGCCCTCCGTGCAACGCAAACGCGCCGGTGGCTGTCATCGACGCAAGCCCCACCTTGGGCCAGGCACCCCTGGATGTGCATTTCGACGGGAGCGGATCTTATGACATCGAGGGGCCGGTCGTCGACTATGCATGGGATTTTGAAGATGACGGTGCTGTGGATGCGTCTGGCATCGAGACCGACCATCAGTACGCTGTCCCGGGAGTGTATACGGCGCGGCTCATCGTGACGGATACGGGCGGCATGACCGGGGAGAGCACGGTCGATATCAACGTTACGGGCGCGCCGCTTGGATCGCTCGTCGTCGATCCGCTCCATACGGCATGGTTCCGGTATGAAGGCGGCGGGCCGTTCTTCCTGTGCGGGCCGGGCGACCCGGAAGATTTCCTGTATCGCGGCACGCGCAACGCGAACGGGACGCGCAGCGGCGACCAAATGACGTTGATCAACAAGGTGACAGGCACGGGCGCGAATAGTATCTACATGCAGATCGTGCGCAGTCACGGCGGCGACGGCGACGACGATGAGAACCCGTTTGAAAGCAGCAATATCAACAATGCTCTGGATGCGGACATCCTCAACCAGTGGGAAACGTGGTTTGCGGCGATGGACGCCCAAGGCATTACGATATTTCTGATCTTTTACGACGACAGCGCGGCCCCATTCGGGCGGGATCTGAACAGTGGCAATCTCGATGCGCGCGAGGAGTATCTGGTCGACTCCATAGTCAATGCGTTTGAACATCATAAGCATCTGATCTGGTGCGTGGCGGAGGAATACGGAGAGGCGCTTTCCGCGGCTCATGTATCGAAGATTGCCGAGCGCATCAAGCAGCAGGACGACAATCACCATCCGGTCGCCGTGCACCAGGGCAGCGGCACGTCCTTTGATTTCAACGGCAACCCCAATCTGGACCAGTTCGCAGTCCAGTACAACACGAGTTCCCGGACGGAGCTGCACAATGCGGCGGTCGCCGCGTGGAACAATGTGGGCGGGCTCAAGAACATCAATATTGCCGAGTTTCAGCCGCTGCCCACGGGTTCCGACCTGCGGCAGAAGGTCTGGGCGATTGCCATGGGCGGCGGCTACTCCATGCTTCTATACATGGATATTGCCTCGACGGCCGTGAGCGACCTGCAAATCTGCGGGCGGCTCGTCGACTTCATGGAGAACACCCGTTTCAATGAAACGGCGCCCGCGGATGCGCTTGCGCGCGGCAATACGGACTACGTGCTGGCAAGTCCCGGGAATGTATATCTCGTGTATGGCGACAGCGGCAGCAGCCTGGGCGTGAACATGCAGGCGGGCAACTACCGGGTAATATGGTTCGACGCCATCGATGGAGACTGGGTTGACCTTGGCGCTCAGGCGGCAGGCGCTGGCGACCAGACCTTTGCCAAGCCCGCGGACATCGGCGCGGAAGCGGTTTTGTACCTGTCTGCCGTGGCGCCCATCGCGCCCCCGCAGATCACCCAGCACCCGTTGTCGCAGGTGGTGTCTGCGGGCGATTCGGTCGCCTTTTCGGTAACGGCAACTGGAGAGGGCACGCTGTCCTTTCAGTGGCAGAAGGAGGGGCTCGACCTTTCGGACGACGGCCGTATCACGGGGGCGCTGACATCATTGCTGCAGATATCGGTGGTCGACCCGGCCGACGGGGGCGCATATCGTTGCATCGTGAGCAATGAAGGCGGCGATACGCCGTCGAACAGCGCCGTGTTGACGGTGGATGGAGGTGGGGAAGGTGAGGGCGAGGGCGAGGGCGAGGGCGAAGGGGAAGGGGAAGGGGAAGGCGAGGGTGAGGGTGAGGGAGAAGGCGAGGGTGAGGGTGAGGGAGAAGGCGAGGGTGAGGGTGAGGGTGAATTTGAACTGGTGCTTGCAAGTTCCCTCTGGCCCGATTTCAGCATGTTTGACCTGGATCCCGAACCTCTTCAGACCCTGCCCGTCCTGGATGGCAGGCTTCATGTGATTTACGGCGGCGGCACGCCGGTCAGTATCTGGGCGAACACGCCTCATGAGGGCTATGAATTCGCGTACTGGACAGGAACTGACATAGAGGCCCCGGAAGGCACAGAAGACAATCCGTTAGAGATTGTCATGGACAAAGGTCGTTCCTATACCGCCAACTACTCCGGAGGGGGCGAAGGCGAAGGCGAAGGCGAGGGCGAGGGCGAGGGCGAGGGAGAACCTGCGCCTGTGGAAGTGTGCAGTAGCGGGGATGCCGTCGCAATCCCGGGTGAAACAGCGGCTGCAGTGTCTTCTTCCGCCGTCTTTGACGGCAATCTGGTCGTCACGGACATCGACGTTGTTCTCAATGTGGCCCACCCCTGCATTCCGGACCTGCGCTTTGAACTCATTGCGCCGGACGGGACGCCGGTCACCCTGATCGAACATATTGGCGCCGGGGGTATTCTTTCCGGCATGGGTTGTCCGGACCAGTTTGTGGACACGGTATTGGACGACGAGTCGCCTGTCTCGCTGGCGGATGGCGTTGCGCCGTTTACCGGTTCGTTCAACATTGCGCACGAGACGGCAGGGCTCCTGGCGGATTTTGACGGGCTGATGGCGCAAGGTCTTTGGACGCTGCGGATCACGAACGGATTCGATGCGCCCGGACTGCTTGATGGCTGGTGCGTGCGCATAACGGGGTATCCCGGCGCCGAAGGTGAAGGTGAAGGCGAGGGCGAGGGCGAGGGTGAAGGCGAGGGCGAGGGCGAAGGCGAGGGCGAGGGTGAGGGTGAAGGCGAAGGTGAGGGTGAGGGTGAAGGCGAGGGTGAGGGTGAAGGCGAAGGTGAGGGTGAGGGTGAGGGTGAGGGTGAGGGTGAGGGCGAGGGTGAAGGTGAAGGTGAAGGCGAGGGTGAG
>JAGMZX010000233.1 GCA_018005585.1 Candidatus Hydrogenedentota bacterium
CTCCACCACAGACGCCTCGTTGCGTCAGGCTTTCGAACAGTATGGCGCCGTGGACTCGGCGAAAGTGGTAATCGACCGCGCAACGAACCGTTCGCGCGGGTTCGGCTTCGTCGAAATGTCGGATGACAGTGAAGGCCGGGCCGCCATCGATGCGCTTAATGGCAGCGACCTGGATGGGCGCAGCCTTCGCGTTAACGAAGCGCGGCCCCGCGAAGAGAACCGGCGCCCGATGAGACGCGAGTACCGCTAGACAAGGTGTTCCCTCACTAGAACACCGGTTGCGTCGCGATTTCTTATTGTATTAGATGCGGCTTCTGGCGGGAGCAGCCGCCTTACGCTCCGAACAGCAGGATGCGCAGGGAGGAAACCTGAGAACGGACGCCTTCCTGACGCGTGTTGCGCTGTATTTCTGGATCTTCCGGCGGCCAAGCAGCGTCGTGATGCTCGGACCGCTGAGGAGGCCATTATGGAATCTTCAACCCAGACCGCCACGTTGCGCCTGAACTGCCGGGACGCCAAGGGGATCGTCTATAACGTCTCGAAGTTCATCTTTGAACGCGGCGGCAATATCATCGACGCGCAACAGCACACGGAGGAACTGCACAACCGGTTCTTCATGCGCGTCTACTTCGACCGCGCAGGCATGACATGCACCAAACAGGAAATGCGTGAAGACCTGGAACGTCTCGCTCTGCAATTCGACATGCAGGCGGAGTGGTCCTTCTCCGACGAGCGTAAGCGCATCGCGATCCTGGTCTCCAAATACGACCATTGTCTGTATGACCTGCTGCTCCGCCATCAATACGGCGAGATCGACGCCGATATTGCCCTCGTCGTCTCCAATCATCTTGACCTGGAAGACGTGGCCCGGCGTTTCAGCGTGCCTTTTATGCACGTGCCCGTCGATGCCGAAAGGAAGGAACGGGCGGAGATGCATACGCTCGAGCTATTCCGGCAGCACTATGTCGACTTTGTCGTGCTCGCGCGCTACATGCAGGTCCTGTCGCCCCTGGTGGTGGACGCGTTCCGTAATCGCATCATTAATGTGCACCATGGCTTTCTTCCCGCGTTCAAAGGCGCCAAACCCTACCATCAGGCCTACGAACGGGGCGTCAAGCTCATCGGCGCAACCAGCCATTACGTCACTGAAGACCTCGACGCCGGCCCCATCATTGCCCAGGAAACCGTCCCCGTCAATCACACCCACAGCGTCGAGGAACTCATCGCCATGGGCCGGGACATCGAAAAGAAAGTGCTCGCCGCCGCGGTCAAAGCGCACGCCGATGACCGCATCATGGTCTACCATCGCCGCACGATCGTCTTTCAATAGCCGTCCCCCGCGGCTCCCAACTCTTTGCACCCAGGACGTCTTGGATGTACAATATGGGCGACAAGGGAATGATGGCATTCTGACTAAGGATTTTGAGTAATGACCGGGCCTTCCGAGAAGAGATACACCATTGCGGAAGAGGTGGCTAACGCCATTACGCACGGCGTTGGCGTCATTTTCGGCATTATCGCCCTCGTGTTGATGGTGGTATTCGCCAGCTATGGGGGCGACGCGTGGCGGATTGTCAGCGTAAGCATCTTTGGCTCTGCGCTGATTTTGCTGTATCTGGCGTCCACCCTGTACCACGCCCTGCCGGAGTCGTCAATCAAGCGCATGATGCGCATTTTTGACCACTGTGCGATCTACGTGCTTATCGCCGGAACCTATACCCCGTTTCTATTGGGCGACATGCGCGGCCCTTGGGGCTGGGTACTCTTCGGCATACTCTGGGGCAGCGCGGTGGCGGGTATCATCTTTAAATTCTTCTTTATTGGACGATTCGACCTCATCACGACGTTGCTCTACGTAGCCATGGGCTGGACCGCGCTCATAGCTATCAAGCCGGCGCTTGCGATGCTGCCCCCCGGCGCGCTGTTGTTGCTGCTTATCGGCGGGATACTCTACACATCCGGCGTCGTGTTCTACTTGTGGGACCGCCTGCCCTTCAACCATGCCATCTGGCACCTTTTCGTGCTCGGCGGCAGCGCCCTGCATTTTGCCGCCGTGATGGCCTTCGCCGTGTGACGGGACTACAGGGCCGCCTCAGCGGTCGCTGCGCCGCCGGTCGACGAAGACAACGCTCTGGTTATTGCGCGGCTGGGCCATCTGGCGCACCTGCGCCAGCACCTCGAACATCTTCTTCGCGCTCTTGAACTGGCGGTATTGGGTGTGCGCCACGCCAATAGACAGGCACATAATCGGGCAACGCACTTCCTGCCCGCGACGGTCCAGCGCCGTGAGATACCCCTGGTCAAGTTCCTGGCGCGTATACAGTTCCGCAACGCGCTGCGCGAAATGGCCGATGAGCGTTGAAGTGAACCGTTCATGGTCTTCCAGCTGCAGCAGCACCACAAAATGCTCGCCGCCCATGTGCGCGATGAAGCTTTCGTAGACGCCCATCTGACGCGTCAGGTTTACGAGCAGTCTCGACATGAATTCGAGTCCGATCCGCTGCCCTTCCTGGCCGCGCGAGGCGCAATACCCCTTGAAACCGACCATATCGATGTAGACCGCCGCCAGCGCCGTGCCTCGGGCCAGCCGGTGATTGATCTCGCGCTTGATGGCGTCGGTGCCCGGCAGATTCGTGATACGGTTCCGGCTCTCAATCGTTTGCAGGAGCGCGTTCAGCGACGCGACCTTGTCCATGAGCCGGTCCAGCTTAAACGGTTTGGAGAGGTAATCGTCCGCCCCTTGTTCCAGGCCATGCAGGACTTCCGGCTCCTCGCCGAGCGCCGTCAAGATCAGAATTGCGATACGATAGAGCTCCGGGTCTTTCCGCAGACGCCGGCAGATCTGATACCCCGTGATGCCGGGCAGCATGATATCGAGTATCGCGATATCAGGCTTAACCTGCTTGGCCAATTCGAATGCCCCCTCGCCGGTATTGATCACGTGAGTAGTATGGCCTTCCGCGTTCAACTTCGTCCTGATCAGGTCGGCGAGGTCGATGTCGTCATCGACCAACAGGATTTTGCTCATCCCCACTACCTTTGCATTGGAACCGAGGGAAACAAGAAACCACAAAACAATAAAACAAGTATATACGCATTCGAGGCAATTCCTCAACCATCGGCCGGCGCGCAACCTTCGGCCGGCGCGGCCGTGCCCCAAGAGGCCCTTCCACGCTCCCGTGGTGTTTCTTCCGTGTCAAGATTGGCATAATACGCCCGTTGCGGGAACGCGCGCCTTCCGGGAGGTAACATGAACAAGAAAGACGTGTCGGCCGTGCTGGAACAGATTGCCGTGCTGCTCGAACTGACGGGCGAAAACCCGTTCAAGGTCCGCTCGTATGAAAACGGCGCGCGTGCGATAGCCCAACTCGACGAAGACCTCGAAACGGTTGTCCGCGAGGGGCGCCTACGCGAACTGAAAGGCGTGGGCGAAGCGCTTGAAAAAAAGATCGTCGAATTAGTCACTACCGGCCGGCTTGAATTCTACGAGAAGCTCCGGGCGCGCTTTCCGCGGTCCATCTTCGAATTGTTCGGCATCCAGAGCCTTGGCCCCAAGCGCATCAAGGTGGTCCATGACGAACTCGGCGTCGACTCGCTGGAAACACTCGAAGCGGCCTGTCGCGATGGCCGCGTGGCCGCCCTGAAAGGATTCAGCGACAAGCTCCAGCAGAAGATCCTGGATGGAATCGCCTTCGCCCAGCGTCATCAAGGCTCTCATCTGGCGCATGTTGCGCGCATGGCGGCGCAAGCGATGCGCGGTCATCTCGCGAAGGACAAGAGCATCGTGCGCATCGAGGTCGCCGGCAGCACGCGCCGCTGCAAGGAGGTCGTCAAGGACATCGACATTCTTGTTTCGAGCGGCGCGCCGGAACAGGTCATGCGCCGTTTCGTCGATGGCCCCGGCGTGACGCAGGTTGTCGCCCACGGCGACACCAAGTCAAGCATCGTCCTCGAAGGCGGCATTGCCGCCGACCTCCGCGTGGTGGAAGATGCGCAGTTCCCCTTTGCGCTCGCCTATTTCACGGGCAGCAAGGAACACAACGTCGTCATGCGCCAGCGCGCGAAGGACCGCGGACTCAAACTCAACGAATACGGCCTCTTTCGCGAGGATGGCGCCTTGGTGGCCTGCCGCGACGAGGCGGACATCTTCCGGGCCCTCGACCTGCCCTATATTCCCCCGGAGCTTCGCGAAGACCGGGGCGAATTCGACGCGGAGCGCATCCCCGACTTGATCGAATGGGAAGACCTGCTCGGGGTCATTCACGTACACACGCCCTACAGCGACGGGCGCGACAGCCCGGCGCGCATGGCCGAAGCGGTCCGGAAACGCGGGGGCAAGTATCTCGTCATATGCGACCACAGCCAGTCCGCGGCCTACGCCAATGGCATGAAGCCCGAGACCGTGCTGAAACAGCACGAGGAGATCGACGCCCTGAACGCGAAGTTCCGGGGCTTTCGCATTGTCAAAGGCATCGAGTCGGACATTCGGCCAAACGGCGGCCTCGATTATGACGAGGACATCCTGCGCCGCTTTGAATTTGTCATTGCCAGCGTTCACAGCAAGCTCGAAATGAGCGAAGACGAGGCGACAGCGCGTATCATCAAGGCGGCCGAAAACCCGTACACCGACGCGATCGGCCATCCCACGGGGCGCCTGCTGCTCACACGCACGGGGTATTCCCTGAATTACGAGAAGGTATTCGACGCGTGCGCCGCAAACCGCGTCGCCATTGAAATCAACAGCAACGAGCACCGCCTGGACATCGATTGGCGGTACATCCGCCGCGGCAAGGAAAAGGGCGTCCGTTTCATCATCAGCCCCGACGCGCACGACACCGCGGGACTCGACTGCATTCCCCTTGGCGCCGGCATCGCGCGCAAGGGATGGCTCGAAGCCGGCGACGTGCTCAATACTCTGACGGCGCAGGACTTTCTCGCATGGCGAAAACCACACTGACGCTTGAAAAACAGCGCGCGCGGCAGGTCTTCGAACGCCTGCGGGCAGCCTACCCCGGCCTGCGTTGCACGCTCGATTTCAAAGGCCCGCTGCAACTGCTCATCGCCACGATTCTCGCCGCGCAATGCACCGATGCGAGGGTCAATATCGTCACCAGGAGACTCTTCCTCAAGTACCGCAAGCCGGAGGATTATCTCGGCGCGCCGACAGAGGAACTGCAGGAAGACATACGCGCCTGCGGGTTCTACCGGAACAAGGCGCGCAGCATCGTGAACGCGTGCAGGAGACTCGTCGACGACTTCAACGGCAAAGTCCCCGGCACGATGGAAGCCTTGCTCACCCTCGACGGAGTCGGGCGCAAGACCGCCAACGTGGTCCTCGGCGAGTGTTTCGGGCAGCAGGGCGTCATTGTGGACACGCACTGCGCGCGTATCAACCAGCGGCTCGGCTTCACCAGGCATGCGGACCCCGTCAAGATCGAGCGGGACCTCATGAAGGTCTGGCCCGAGGAACACTGGACGCTCTTCTCGCACTCGATGGTCTTTCACGGCCGGGCGGTGTGCGTGGCTCGCGCCCCAAGATGCTCGCAATGCGTCCTGGCGGAGTTGTGCCCCTTCCCAAGGTCCAAGGAGGGCAAACGCATTGCCAAATAGAGGCAAGGCCCGCGCCGCGCCGCCGCCCGCGCAAGCCGGGGCGGGGCCTTCCGGCAATTCCCGAATGCCGGCGGCCCTCGTCATCGCTTATGTGACGCTGGTTCTCGCCGTTGACACGCTCGCGGGCGCGCGCGTGAACTGGCCGGTTTCGTGGTCATGGTTCCATTGGCAGCCCCGTTCGCTCGCGCTGCTGTGCGAAGCCGCCGGGCTGCCCGGCGTGTGCTTTGCCTGGCTCGAATCGCCCTGGCTGCAGAGCGTCGACCTGTTCAAGTTCACGTTCTGGTTCCTGGTCCCGTTTCTGTGCTGTGTTCCCTGCATGGACTGGGGCTGGTTCGGCGTCACGCGCTGGAAACGCATCGACGCCTTGCTG
>JAGMZX010000234.1 GCA_018005585.1 Candidatus Hydrogenedentota bacterium
TCGAGAGGGACGCTGTTCGGGGTACGCATCCGTTGATTCTATGGGGCCACCGCAGTTGACAGCCATGAACGACGACCCAATAATAGCGAACCGCTACTAATTTTGAAGGAGATCGGGTATGTCGAATTCCGAGAGCAATGAGACCTTGACTCGGATGGGTCCAGGCGCTGCCATGGGACGGGTGTTCCGGCAGTTTTGGCAGCCCGCGCTGCTCTCCGAGGAATTGCCCGTAGCGGACTGTCCGCCGGTTCGCGTGCGGCTGATGGGGGAAGACTTTGTCGCCTTTCGCGACTCCAGCGGCAAAGTGGGGTTGCTCGACGCGCATTGCCCCCACCGACTCGCGGACCTGTTCTTCGGCCGCAACGAGGAGGGCGGTCTTCGTTGCGTCTATCACGGCTGGAAGTTCAGCGTGGCGGGTGAAATCCTCGACATGCCCAGCGAACCGCAAGGAAGCCCCATGCGCTGCAACCCGAATCTGCGTGCAAAGGCGTATCCCGTGCGGGAAGCGGGCGGCATCATCTGGGCGTATCTCGGCCCGCAAGAGTCCATGCCGGCTTTGCCCGACATGGAATTCATGAGCCTTCCTCCGCAGAACGTCCATGTTTCCAAGTGCCTGATGAAGTGCAACTATCTGCAGGCACTCGAGGGCAGTATCGACACGGCCCACCTGACCTTCCTGCACCATTCCATGGCCCCGATGGAGAAGGACGTCTTTGCCGTGGGCAATCTTCAGGAATTCGGGGATGCGGATGGGGCGCCGCGGTTCTTCTGCGAAGACACCGACTTCGGAATGCGAATCTCCGCACGAAGGGACGGGGGTAACGGCAACTACTACTGGCGCATCACCCAGTGGTTGATGCCCAACTACGTGTTGGTGCCCACAGCCGAGGGGCTGGTGTGCAGAGCCAATCTGTTCATTGCCATCGACGACGAAAACTGCTGGTGGTATCGCGTCCGCTATCACGTCGGACGTCCTCTTGGCAGTGACGAGCTGGCGGAATACAAGACTGGAAATCTGGATTACGCGAGATTGATCCCGGGCACCTACATTCCGCAGGGGAACCGCGCGAACGATTACCTGATGGATCGGGATCTGCAGAGACGCGGCTCATTCACCGGAATTCCGAGTGCCCAACTTCAGGACCTCGCCGTGCAGGAGAGCCAGGGGCCGATCGCAGACCGGACCAAGGAGCACTTGGGTACCTCGGACACCGCGATCGTGAAATGCCGCAGACGCCTCCTCGAGGTTGCGAAGAAGTTCGCAAATGACGGAACCGTCCCGACGGCGGCGAAGCGCGGCGAACTCTACAAGCACCGCGCCATTGCCATTCTGCTTCCGATGGATATCACACCTGAACAGGCGGGAAGCCATCCGGCAACAGTGCCCGATGCCCGATAGTGCCCCCCAAGACAGTACGCAAGGAGACAGCTGTGAAACGGATATCGAAGTGTGGAATTTCCTTGAGGCTTGCCGTGGCGTTGTTCGCCTCGGCCATCCTGTGCAACGCGCACGCCCAGACCAAGGAGGTGTGGCCGTCCAAGCCAGTCCGGTTCGTCGTTCCATTCACGGCGGGCGGTTCCATCGATGTGCTGGCACGCCTGGTGGGCAGACACCTCGAAACCCGTCTGAATCAACCGATCGTGGTGGAGAACCGCACGGGCGCCGGTGGAACGGTCGGTACTGATCTTGTGGCCAGGGCTCCGGCGGATGGGTACACGCTACTTTTCACCGCGCAAGGGCCGTTGGTGCTCAACCCCTTCCTGATGAAGCGCCTGCCGTACGACGCGACAACATTTGCGCCCGTGACGGTCGTGGTCGAGGCGCCGAACGTGCTCGTCGCGAGCAGGCAGCTGCCGGTTTCCAGCTTCGAGGAACTGCGCAACTTCGCCAAAGCCAATCCCGAAAAGATGACATTCGCGACTCAGGGCATCGGGACGACAGGCCATGTCACGGGCGAATTGATCAACCAGCAGGCCGGCACCGCGCTGACGCATGTCGCGTATCAGGGTTTTCCGCCGGCGCTCACCGATGTTCTCGCGGGGCGTGTCAGCCTGATGATAGGTGACACCATCAATCTTGTGCCGCGAATCGTTTCGGGGCAATTGCGCCCGATCGCTATCGCTTCCACCAGGCGCAGCGCCGTGCTGCCGAACGTTCCCACTTTCGCCGAGGCTGGCTATCCGGCGATCGTCTCGGGACCCTGGTACGCGGTCGTGGCCCCGGCAGGGACACCGATCGAGATCAGGCACAAGCTGGCCGACGAGATTCGCCAGGTGCTGGGGCTTCGCGAAGTGCAGGATAAGCTCAAGGAGCTGGGTGTCGAAGCCCGCGGCCTCTCGCCGGAGGAGTTCGATGTTTATCTGAAGTCGGAATACAAGAGATGGGGCGGGGTGATCCAGAAAGCCGGGATATCTCTTGACAAGTAGTTCTCGTCAAGAGCCCGTCACCGGGCCACCGCGAACGAACTTGATCCAACTGTAGCGTCACGCCGTATGGGGGAATCATGAAAGCCCGCGTGCATTCGATAACGTACGGCGCCGATGACGTGCTGATCTACGACATCCGCAGCGCCGATGGCCAACAGCTGCCGCCGTTCGAGGCGGGGGCGCATATTGACGTGACCATTCCCGGCGGCATCGTGCGCAGCTATTCGCTCGCCAACGATCCGTCGGATCGCCACAGGTACGTTGTCGGCGTCAAGCGTGAGGCCCAGGGTCGAGGCGGTTCGGCTTCGATGCATGCCCATGTCCAGGCCGGGACGCTGCTCGACATCGCCGGGCCGCGCAACAACTTTGCTCTCGAGGAGGATGCTGCCCATAGCGTCTTCATTGCCGGAGGAATTGGAATCACGCCGCTGTGGAGCATGGCTCAAAGGCTCGAGGCGTTGCGCAAGCCCTGGACCATGTACATGCGAGGCCGCAGCCGCAAGACGACGGCGTTCCTTGACTGCCTGTCGTCTCCCCGGTTGGGCGGGCGCGTCCATGTGAGCTTCAGCGAGGACGCCGGGACCCCGCGCCTGGACATCCACTCCATCGTCGCGAAGGCGCCGAAAGGGGCGCACATCTACTGCTGCGGACCGGAGTCAATGCTGGAGTGCGTCGAGAGCGCCTGCGTGCACCTCCCGAAGGAGCGCCTTCATCTGGAGCGCTTCAAGGCAAAGGAAATGCAGTCGCGCGACGGAGGCTACCTCGTCCGACTTGCCCGCAGCAATCAGGAGATCCGAATCCAGAAGGGATGCACGATTCTGGAATCGCTCCGGCAGCGGGGCATCCCGGTGCAGTCTTCCTGTCAGCAGGGGGTCTGCGGGGCATGTGAGACCGCGGTTCTCGCGGGCCGTCCAGACCATCGCGATTGCGTCCTCTCCGAGGAGGAGCGAACACACGGCAAGAGCATGTTGATCTGCTGCTCGGGCTCGTTGACCGAGGAGTTGGTGCTCGATCTTTAGATGCTTGCGCGACTCGTGGACCGGGCGTTGCGCGCCCGAACCCACACGGCACAGCCAGGCATCGGACCGTCCCTTGGCCTGCAAGTTTTGATGGCGGTTGGCCGTAGGTGCTCTGGTCGCCGCTGCGTAGCATGCGGAGCATCAGGCGCGTTTTCCGCGCCGCAATGCCCAGGAGACAACGCCATGCTTGCCAGAAGACCCATCCTCGCGCTCGCCCTCACCTTGCTCGCAGGTGCGATGCCGGCCTTTGCCAACACGTTCCCGACACAGCCCGTGCGCTTCATCGTGCCGTTCCCGCCCGGCGGTTCCGCCGACGCGCTCACGCGCATGCTTGCCCAGCGGATGCAGGCCGCGTGGGGCCAGGCGGTGGTTGTCGAGAACAAACCCGGCGGCACGGTGATCGGGACCGACCTCGTCGCGAAGGCGGCGCCCGACGGGCATACGATCGCGCTCGTGATCCCATCGCTCGCGGTGAACCCGAGCATCATGGCGCAACTGCCGTATGACACGGTGAAGGATCTTGCCGGCGTGACGCTGATCAGCACGCTGCCGATCGCGCTCTTTGCCACACCCAGCCTGCCCGTGAACAACGTTGCGGAACTCGTCGCCTATGCGAAGAAGAACCCGAAGACGCTGAGCTACGGCTCGGCGAGACTCGGTTCGACGTCGCACCTCGCCGGCCTGATGCTGAACCAGCTGGCCGGCGTGGACCTGGTTCACGTGCCCTACAAGGGCAGCGCCCCCGCGCAGCAGGACCTGATCGGCGGCCGGCTCACGCTGCTCTTCGACTCGTTCATTTCCCAACTGCCGATGGTGCAAGCGGGCCGCGTGAAGCTGGTGGCGCCGGCCGGACCGCGGCGGCTCCCCGGTTTCCCCGACGCCGCCCCGATCGGGGACACGGTGAAGGGATTCAACGTGGAAAGCTACTTCGGGGTCATCGCGCCACGGGCAACGCCGCCCGCGGTGTTGGCCCAGATCCACCAGGCCATCAAGAAAGCGATGGAAGACCCCGCCGTGTCTTCCTGGATGGCGACCCAGGGCATGGTGCCGGCCGCATCCACGCCGGCGCAGTTCGACGCGTTCATCCAGGCCGACATGAAAAAGTGGGCGGCGGTCGTCAAGTCACTCGGCGGCAAGATCGCGTAAGCAGCGCGTCGAGCACGCCGATCGCGGCGAAGAGCTCTTCACGCGGCGCGCCTGCATAGCCCACCAGCAGCAGCTGCTCACGCCTGCCTGGACGCGCAAGCACGCGCGCCCCGACGCGATTTTCTTCGAGAGCGCGTTCCAGCAGCCCCGGTTCGCTCACGTTTCGAAAGCTCGCCACCAGGTAGGAACCCGCGGCCTGGAACGAGAGATCTCCCGTGAAAGCGCCCCTGCGCAAGGCCGCCAGCGCCGCCTTGCGCCGCTCCCCATGGGCTTTGCGAAGCCGGTTGGCGTGACGCCCGATATAGCCTTGCGTGATGAAATCAAACAGCGTGCGCTGCATCTGCAGCGGCGAGTTGTACGCCTGCTGCTGCGCAGCGGCGGAGAAAGACTGGACCAGTTCGTGGGGAGCGACGATGAAGCCGCAGCCCACCTCGGGGAACACGCTGCGCTCGAACGAGCCGAGATAGATCGTTCGTTCGGCGCTTGCGCCCCGGGCAAGGACCGCTTCATGCGGGCCCGTTTCGTACAGGTCGAGGTCACGGTCGTCTTCGACCAGCCAGCCCGCGTGCTTGCGCGACCACCCGACCAGCTCCGCGAGCGCGTCCGCGCTCCATGGCTCGCCCGTGAACGCAAAGTCGGCCGGGCAACAGATGGCGAGCTTCGCCGAAGGCAGGGCGGCGGTGCTCCCTGCCATGCACGGAAACGGGACGACCTGCACACCGCCGCGCACGAGCCTCACGCGATTGGCGACGGCTTCGCGCAGCCGCGGGTGGCCGGCCCGGTCATGCGGCAGCATGTCCTCGGACAGCAGGTTCTTCGCATGGCGCGTGGCGAGGCGGCACCATGCCTTGCGCGGGAAGAGGTCGATGGGGCGACCACCCCGACCCCCACGTTCGCGGCAGCAACCAGCAGCCCGCCACGCTGACAGTGAGCGCGCAGCTTGTGAAGGAGCGGCCGGACCTGGTGGACCGTTATGTCGCCCAGATCGTTAACGCGGCGCGATGGAGCCAAGCGAATCGCGTTCCCACCGTGCAGTCGTTCGCGAACGAGGTCGGCACTTCCTACGAGTGGGCGGAAGCGGCATACGGCCCGCGATCGCACGAGCTGCTCACACCGTCGCTGGATGTCGAACTCGTTGCCGCCGCCAAACCCACAAGGAGTTTCTGGGGGTCTCCTCGTTTTCAGTGCAATAAGTGACGGTACGCAAAGCTAGCACTGGCGCGGGGGTGGTCTGGGTAGACCGTTGATTTCATTGACTTTCCTGTTCGCTTTGTAAACGGGTATGGTGGCCT
>JAGMZX010000235.1 GCA_018005585.1 Candidatus Hydrogenedentota bacterium
ATCGAGGGAATTCTTCCGGCCTTATTGACCGCATTTGACAATGAGGGCGCAATCCACGAATCCAATCTGCGCAAACTGGTGCGATATATGGTCAACGCGGGTGCGAACGGCTTCTTCTTGTGCGGCAGCGCGGGCGAAGGCGTCTACATGACGCCACGGGAACGCAAGCGCGTCATAGAGATTGTCGCAAGCGAAGTCGCGGTGCAGGTGCCGCTCATCGCGCACGTGGGCGCCATGTCCACGGACGAGGCCGTTCAATTGGCCCGCGACGCGCGCGAGGCCGGGGCCGCGGCGGTTGCAAGCATGCCGCCGTTGGTGTTCCGGCAACCGTGGCCGATGATCATTGACCACCTCCGCGCTATTTCAGAAGCCGCCGAGTTGCCGACGTACTACTACCACATCCCGGTCATCACCAATGTTGCCGTCACCGCGGACGAAGTCGCGGAGATGGTGGACCGGATTCCGGGGCTTGCCGGTTTGAAATTCACCTCGCCCGACCTGTTTCTGCTTTGGGGCGTTCTCGAACGGCCCCGGCGGCCCATTCATGCACTCTACGGATGTGATCAGCAGTTGTTCCAGGGGTTGATCACCGGCGCTTGTGGCGGCATCGGCTCGACGTACAACTATCAGATCGAGAACGTGGCAAACCTGTACCGCGCGTACAAACGCGGCGATCAGGCGGAAGCGCTGCGCTGGCAGGACAAGGTCAACAAGGTGATCGAGGTCCTGTTCCGGCACGGCGGCAACCGCGGCACGGAAAAAGCGATGATGTCGCTTCGTGGCTACGACGTGGGGCCGCCGCGACGGCCCGGCGCGCCGTTTCCCCCGGAGCGGCTGACTGAATTGCGGCGCGATATGGAAACGCTTGGCCTGCTTTGACAGAAGAAAGGGGAGCACACCATGAAGAATAAACTTGCGATTCATGGAGGAGCGAAAGCAGTGGATGAGCCGCTGCCGGCGTGGCCGTGTCTGGACGAAAAGGCTATCCGCGCGGTACGGTCGGTATTGCGCAGCGGCAAGGTCAATTATTGGACCGGCCCGAAGGGCATGGAGTTTGAGAAGCGCTTCGCGGAGTGGCAAGGCTCGAAGTTCGCCATCAGCACCACGAACGGAACCAGCGCCCTGCACACGGCACTCGCGGGACTCGGCATCGGACCCGGCGACGAGGTGATCGTGCCGAGTTATACGTTTATCGCGAGTTCCTTTTCTATCTTGCAGGCGGGCGCGATTCCGCGTTTTGCCGACGTGAACCGGGACGACCACTGCCTGAGCGTGGAATCGGCCGCCAAGTTGATCAATGAGCGGACGAAGGCGATTATGCCCGTGCATCTTTACGGCAATGTCGCCGACATGGACCCGATCCTCGCGCTCGCGAAGCAGCACAACCTCTACGTGGTCGAGGACAACGCCGAAGCGTTCGGCGGCGAGTACAAAGGCCGCAAGACCGGCGCAATAGGCGACGCCGGGGCGTGCAGTTTCTGCCAGAACAAAACGTTCACAACCGGCGGTGAAGGCGGCATGGTCACCACGGACAACGAGGAGGTCGCGTGGCGCTGCCGCAGCTTCCGCGACCACGGTTACAACGTGCGAGACCGCCTGCGCCTGCTCGAGATGGAGCAGAAGCTTTCGTACATCCACGATATGCTCGGCTGGAACTACCGCATGACGGAGATGCAGTCGGCCATCGGCCTGACGGAACTGGACCGGATGGATTCCTGGAACATGCCGCGGCGGCGCCGCAATGCCCAGATTCTGTTGGACGCGCTGCGCGACGTGCCGCAGGTCCTGCATCTGCCCATCGACACGCCCGAGCGGCGCAACGGCTGGTACGTGTTCCCGATCACGCTCGACATCGACAATATGTCGTGCAACATGGAACAGTTCCTGCAAGCGTTGGGAGCGGAAGGCGCGCCTTGCTGGAAGGTGTTCTGGCCGCAATGCCACACCGAGCGCGCGTTCCGCGAGCACCACGGCTTCGGCAATTCGAAATTCCCCTTCCGCAGCAGCGAATACACGCGCCCGGATTCGGCGGACTACTCGAACGTCGACGTGCCGAACGCGGTCTGGCACCAGACGCACACGTTCATTACGTTCATTTTCCCGACATACAAAAAGTCGCACATCCGCGGCATCGCCAAGGGCATCAGGAAAGTCATCGCCGCGTACGCAAAATAGCTGACGCCGGGAGACATGCCATGAAAGCGAAATGGGGCGTTCTGGGATGCGGCGGCATTGCCCGCCGCCGCACGATTCCCGAAGGCATCATGCAGGCGCGCAACGCGGAATTGCGCGCGGTAACGGACACGGACCCCGCGGCCGTCCGGGAAGTCGCGGACATGACCGGAGCCAAGGCCTGTTCCACCGGGGCGGAATTGCTCGCGGACAATTGCGACATCGTATACGTCGCGACGCCCGTGCACGTGCACGTCGAGCAGGCCGTCCGCGCGGCGGATTCCGGCAGACACGTCTTCTGCGAAAAGCCGCTGGCGCTCGACGTTTCCGGCGCGCAAGCCATCGCGGATGCGTGCCGCTCAAACGGCGTGAAACTCGGCGTGGGATTGATGATGCGCTTTCACGCGCAGCACCAGGCCGCGCTCGAAATCGTAAAATCAGGCAGGCTCGGCGCCCCGGTGTTCGGACGCGCGCAGTTGTCCTGCTGGTACCCGCCAATCCCGGGCGCATGGCGTCAGGACCCGGCCACGGGCGGCGGCGGCACGTTGATGGACCTCGGCGCGCATTGCCTGGACCTCCTGGAAATGCTCTTCGGCCGCATTGTGCGGCTGAGTTGCAGCGTTGCGAATCTCGTTCAAGACTACCGCAGCGAAGACACCGCCGTCGTCCTGGTCGAGTTCGAGAATGGCGCGCGCGGGGTCGTGGACGTTCTCTTCAATGTCCCAGATGCGAGTTCGCGAAACCGGCTTGAACTCTACGGTTCGCAGGGGTGCGTGCTGGCCGAAGGCACCATCGGCCAGGGCGAGTCCGGCGGCATGTGCGCGTATCTCGAAGAAGCCGCCCGCGGCTACGAGGCACAACAGGCCCGCGCGGCGGGACAGATGATGACCATCGCGCCCGCGCCGGTGAACATGTATCGCGCCGAAGTCGAGGCCTTTTCGCAGGCCGTGCTGGACAACACCGCGCCGCCCGTGGACGGCACGGCGGGAGTACACATACAAAAGGTGCTCGCCGCGTGCTATGAATCGGCCCGGCTGGGCAAGAGCGTGACCATAGCCTGAGCGGGAATCAGCCACGCCGTCGTTTTTCGAGGGACCGAATGCCGTCGAGGGCGGGGTCCTCGACCGTGGGCCAGAAGAATCTTCGAGCAGACGGATTGAGTTCTTTTCGTGCCTGGTCGTACAGCGTTTCCGAAAGGCCGGCCGCCGCTTCCACAATGCGCGGTCCCGTGTTTTCCGCCAGATAGCTGCTGCGCGCGATGCGCACCTCGTAGCCACCGCCCCCGTAGGCCTCCGGCGTGCAGATATAGCCATAATACCCATTCGCGAGTTCAACGCCGCAAGTCCTGCAAAATGGCGACCGCACGCGGATTTCCAGCGCAAACGCCTGGAATAACTCGCCTGGAACGGTCCAGAGCAGGGTGTCGGCAATACGTATTGCCTGTACTTCCAGGGAAACACGACGGGATTTGCCGCGCATTCTCTCAACCTCCAGCAATTCCCGCGCGTACAACGTCTCGGCAGTTACGCCGCTCTCTCCGCTTCGATCAGACAACGCGCGCGCCCGCTTCCGTTCGGCGGGCGTGCTCTCGCGAATGGCGCTGCGCACGTGCGTCGACGCGGCCCCAATATCCGCGCCCTTTACATAGTCCGTCGTCGCGAGGCCCAGGAGTGCCGCAGCGCCAACCGCACGTCCGGTCCGTTCGCACCAATAGGGGCCAAATTCGGCAGCGCGCGGACTGAGGTTGTCCATCTGAGTCACATCGCCGCAGGGGGCGTTCAGGAAAACGACGCCGAACGCCTCGCCGTAGGCGGCTTGCAGCGTGTCCACGACCCAGCGCGGATAGTCGGCGGAAAAAAACACGCCGTTCATGTGAGTCGCGTGACAACCGAAATTCACGATGCAGCCTAACGGCTGGAATGTCTTGGCGTGCCGGAAACCGACCGTGGTCACCGTGTCATCGGCGAGACCCGCCGGGCAGATGATGTCCGGGTGCATTTTCCCCGGATGTGTCACCTGTGTGCCGTCCCTCATGAGAAAACGCCGGTTAAAGGCCACGGCCGGCGCGTGCGCGACGGCTGTCCCCGCAAATGCGGGCTGACGGCCCTTCCAGGCCTTGGTGACCGTTTCCGCAATGGCGCCCGCGATTTGTTCCAGGTATTTCGGGTCCTCCCGGGACGAGAAAATCCCGGCTACCGGCCCGCCTGAGTGCGTATGCGTAGCCGCGGCCAGACAGCATTGCGCCGGAATCCCGGTCTCACGCCGGATGCGCGCCCGCGCGGCCCGCACGACATCCCGGGGCAATGCAACCGCGTCCACCTGCGCGATTGCCACCGTCGTTGTCTTGCCTGCGACGGCTACGGCGCGCACAAACAGGTCGTCGGCGACACCCGAGGCGGTACGCCTCTCGAAGAGCCCAGGAATCTCCGCGCCGGCTGGCGGCGTAATACACGCTGCTGCAAATCCCACTTCCAACATGACGGCTCCGTATTTTGCTGCTTCTTCACAACGCCTTCCGCTAATACTACCGAGGCTGCTCGCCCTGGTCCAGCCGGACTTCCCGGACTGCCGCAATTCCTGCCGCGCCGAAGCGTTTCACGGAATCAGGCGCCGCCCCGCGCATCGGACGCCCTGTTGACGGCAGATTGCATCGCGGCACACGGTGGCATAAGATGCAGCCTCTTGCGGCGAGTGGGGAGCACATCGCACGGAAACAGCGGATCTATGACCGAAGAAAGCCAGACCGGCGCCCTTTACCGGCACGCGAAAACACGCATTCCCGGCGGAACGCAGTTGCTCAGCAAGCGCCCGGAGATGTTCCTGCCGGACCAGTGGCCTGCGTACTTCAGCCGCGCAAACGGCTGCGAAGTCTGGGATCTCGATGGCCACCGCTATTTCGACTTCACCCACAACGGTGTCGGCTCATGTCTCTTGGGCTATGCCGACCCGGACGTGACCCGTGCCGTCGTCAGACGGGTCGAGTCGGGTAGCATGTGTACGCTGAACGCCCCCGAAGAGGTCGCGCTCGCCGACAGGCTATGCGCCATTCATCCCTGGGCGGAAAGCGTCAGGTTTACGCGCTGCGGCGGCGAGGCCTGTGCCGTGGCCGCGCGCATCGCACGCGCTACAACGGACCGTTCGCTCATCGCCATCTGCGGCTACCACGGCTGGCAGGACTGGTATCTCGCCGCGAATCTGGGCGAAGGGGACGCGCTGCGTGGGCATTTGCTCCCGGGTCTCGACCCGCTTGGCGTGCCGCGCGAATTGCGGGGCACGGCGGTCACGTTTCCATTCAACGACCGTGCGGCGTTCGCCGCCATACGTGACCGCTATGGCTCGCGGCTCGCGGCGGTATTCCTGGAACCGTGCCGCTATCAAGACCCCGAGCCGGGGTTCCTCGAATGTGTGCGCGACGGCATCCACGCGGAAGGCGGCCTGCTGGTCTTCGACGAAATCACCATCGGCTGGCGTCTCGTGCATGGCGGCGCGCATTTGCGGCTTGGCGTCACCCCCGATATGGCCGTCTTCGCAAAGGCGCTGGGCAATGGCCATCCCATCGGCGCGGTCATCGGCACACGCGAAGCCATGTCCGGCGCGCAAGCCTCGTTCATCAGCAGCACGTATTGGACCGAGAGCGTAGGGCC
>JAGMZX010000236.1 GCA_018005585.1 Candidatus Hydrogenedentota bacterium
GTCTCGCTCGGCAGTTCCGGGCTGGAGTTTGTACGCGAACGCGCGGACTATGACCGGGACTCCGACGTAACGTTTACGGTCGGCGTCTCTGTGCCCCTGCCCTTGTTCGACCGCAACCAGGGCAACATCCTTGCAGAGACGCACCGGCTGGAACAAGCGGCCGCGCGGGAACGCGAAGCGCGGACCGACGCCGCCGCCGGCATCACGATGACGTACGCTGAGACGGCGGCGCGCCGCGACGAATACGTGCGTCTGCGCGACGTCGTGCTGCCCGAACTGGAAGACACGCGCCGGTTGACAGTCGAGGGGTATCAGGAGGGCAAATTCGATTACCTGAACGTGCTCGCCATCGAGCGCGACCTGTTTGAATCGCGGGTCCGCGCACTCGACACGCTCGCCGCCTGTCAGGAGACGTTCATTACGCTGGAACGGCTCAGTGGAGGCGCGCCGGGCGCAAGGAGTGATACCGCGGAACCTCCAACCGGACCGAAGGAGGAAGACAATGATGCGAAATAAACCCCAATTGCGAGGGCTCTTGAATACGCTGGCCTTGGGTCTGGGCTTAGCCGCCGCGGTGCTGGTGCTGTTGAACGGCGCGCTGCGGGAAGTCCGCGCGCCCGGGCCAGCCGCGGCGCAGGCGGTCCTGGAAACGCCCGCCGGTGAGGCAGAAGCGAGCGACGCCGAATCTCATGCTCACGACCATGGCGACTGCACTTGGTGCCGCGAGCATGACCTCGCCGAGGACGAGTGCGCGATTTGCGTGCCGGACCGCGCCGCCGCGCTGGCGCCGGGCGAAAGCTTGAAGCTCCGTTTGCCTTCGGGCGCGTCCGCGGACAAAGCGGGAATCACCCTGGAGACCGGGTCCCCCGCGGCCGCGGCCCCGGGCGTGCGCGCGGCATGCCGGGTTGCGTACAACCAGGCGCAACTGGCGCGCATCGCGCCGCTGGCGGGGGGTATCGTTGCGGAAGTCTGCGCGGACCTTGGTGATGAGGTGGCGGCGGGGCAGCCGCTGGTCCGGTTGACCTCGCCCGAACTCGCGGAAGCGTTGCGTGTCTATCGCGAGGCGGAGGCCCGGCGGGACCTCGCCGCGTCCGCATATCAGCGAGAAAAGAGCCTGCACGAGCGCGGCATCAGCAGCGGACGCGACTTTCAGGAGGCCGCCGCGGAACAGCGGCGCGCACAGGCGGCGGCCGAGGCCGCGCGGCAGGGGCTTGTGCTGCTGGGCTTTGACGAGCACAACGGCGAAGGCGCGCTCACGCTGCGGGCGCCGTTCGCGGGCACGATCATCGAGCGCAACGCCGTGGCCGGCGAGGCAGTCGAACGAGGCGCGGCCTTGTTTACCGTTGCGGACCTGTCCTCGATGTGGATCGAGCTTTCGTTGCCGCAGACGCTGATGTATGCCGTGCGCGTGGGCGACACGGTGCAGGCCCGGTTCGAGGCCCTGCCCGGGGAGCCGATTGAAGCGCGCGTCGACTGGGTAGCGCCCTCGCTCGAGGAAGACAGCCGCACGCTCCGGGCGCGGGCCGTTGCGGCCAACGCGGCGGGCCTCCTCAAGCAAGGCATGTACGGCGAGATCTCGACGGGAGCCGGCGCGGCGGGGCAGACCGCGCTTCAGCTGCCGTCGGATGCGGTCCACTACTACGATGGGCTGCCCTTTGTTTTTGTGCGGGTGGAGGACGACCTGTTCGACGTGCGGCGGGTTGTCGCGGGCGCTTCGCGCGACAGCCGCATCGAAATCCTGGACGGGCTGCGCGCCGATGATCGCGTCGTTACGGGCCGCAGTCACGTGTTGAAATCGGAGTTTCTCAAGTCGCGGCTCGGCGCAGGCTGCGTGGACGACTAGGAGGCCGCCATGCTGGAACGAATGACGCGCGCCGCGCTGGAACGGCGTTTTCTCGTCTTATGCCTGTTCCTTTGCGTGGCCGGAGCGGGCGTGTGGACCTTGACGCAATTGCCGGTGGACGCGTTCCCGGACACGTCGAACATCCAGGTACAGGTCAACACCGTTGCGCCCGCGCTGAACGGCGAGGAAATCGAGCAGCAGATCACGCAGCCGGTGGAACTCGCGCTGGGCGGCCTGCCCGGCCTCGAAGAGGTGCGCTCGATCTCCAAATTCGGCCTGTCGCAGGTGGTGGCGGTATTCTCCGATGATACCGGCATTTACGATGCGCGGCAGTTCATTCTGGAGCGGCTTTCGGGCGTCACGCTGCCGGAAGGCGTCGAACCGCCGCAATTGGGGCCGATTTCGAGCGGTCTGGGCGAGATATTCGCCTATGTGCTGCGTTCGCCGGACGGATCGCACTCGCTTGAGGAACTGCGCACGCTGCACGACTGGGTGATCAAGCCGCAGTTGATCAAGACGCCGGGCGTGGCGGAGGTGACGGCTTGGGGCGGCTTCGAGAAGCAGTATCAGGTTATTGCGCAGCCGGAACGCCTGCGCGAGTACAGACTCACGCTCGACGACGTGATCGGCGCGCTCGAACGCAACAACGCGAACGTGGGCGGCGGCCAACTCACCGCGAGCGGCCAGGCCGTGCTGGTCCACGGGCTGGGCCGGGTTTCCAGCCTCGACGAAATCGCGGCTGTCCCCATCACAACGGTCACGGGCGTTCCGGTGCGCGTCGGCGACGTGGCGGAAGTCGCCATCGGCCACGAAATCCGCCGGGGCGCGGTCACGTTCGGCGGCGAAGGCGAGGTTGTGCTCGGGCTGGGCTATATGCTGCAGGACGGGAACAGCCGCGAGGTGGCGTCCGCGCTGCGTCGGCAACTCGAACAGGCGAAGACGGCGCTGCCGCCGGGCGTTTCGGTCGATGTTGTTTACGACCGCACGGAACTCGTCGAGCACGTGCTCAAAACCGTGCGCGAAAATCTAATCGCCGGGGCGGTGCTGGTGGTCATCGTGCTGTTCCTCCTGTTCGGCAGTCTGCGCGGCGGGCTGCTTGTGGCCGTTACGATTCCGATGGCGATGCTCTGCGCCGTGCTCGGCATGTATGGCGCGGCCATCGCCGCGAGCCTGCTCAGCCTCGGCGCGATAGACTTCGGCATCCTCGTGGACGGCTCGGTCATCATGACCGACGCGAACCTGCGCGCGTTGCGCGAGCTGCGCCGCAAGACGGGCCGCAAGCCCACGTGGCGCGAACGCTTGGATGCCATGATCGCGTCGGCGCGTGAGGTTGCGCGGCCTGTCGTGTTCGGGATGGGCATTATCCTGATCGTGTTCCTGCCAATCCTCACGCTCGAGGGTGCGGAAGGCAAGATGTTCCGGCCCATGGCGTTCACCTTCATTTTCGGGTTGGCCGGCGCGCTGGCCATCGCGCTGTTCTTGACGCCCGTGCTGTCCTACTATTTGTTGCCTGCGCCGAAACGGGTCGAGGAAGGAGTCTTCCTGCGCGGCGCGAAACGCCTGTACGGCGGGCTGCTGCGCGGCGCGCTGGCCTGGCGGGGGATTGTGGCCGGCGGCGTGCTTGTGTTGGCCGCCGCGGTGATCACCTTGGCGCCGCGACTCGGCGGCGAATTCCTGCCGAGGCTCAGCGAAAGCGCGATTGTCATCAATGTGATCCGGTTGCCGGGCGTGGCGCTCGAAGAGTCCGTGGCGTACAACACGCGCATGGAACAACTGATGCTCGAACAATTCCCGGACGAAATCGAGGCGGTCTGGTCTCGTGTGGGCACGGCGGACGTGGCCACGGACCCGATGGGCATCGAGTTGTCGGATGTATTCATGACCTTGAAGCCACGCGAGCAATGGACGCGCGCCAAGACCCAGGCGGAACTCGCCGCGCTGATGGAACAGACGCTTCATGACCTGCCGGGACAGAACCTGGTGTTTACGCAGCCGATCGAATTGCGCATGAACGAACTGACGGCGGGTATCCGCGCGGACGTGGGCATCAAGGTCATAGGCGACCATTTCGAGGAACTCGCACGGATTGCCGAGGAAGTCGAGACGGTCCTTCATGCGACGCCCGGCGCCGCGGATATCTCCGTGGACCAGGTGACGGGCCTGCCCACGCTGCAAATACGGGTGAATCAGGAAGCCGCCGCGCGGCAGGGCATCCCGGCAAGCGAGATCTTGACCGTGGTCGAGGCGCTTGGCAACAAGCCGGCCGGCGAAGTGATCGAAGCGCAGCGCAAGTTCCCGTTGACCGTGCGTCTGCCGGACCGGCTGCGCAGGGACCGGCAGGCGCTGGAGGAGACCATCTTCCCGTCGAGCAGCGGCGCGGAAGTGCCGCTGGCCCAGGTTGCCGGCATCAGCGAAACGGAAGGGCTGGCGAATATCAACCGGGAATGGGGCCGGCGGCTGGTCCGCGTGCAGGCGAATGTCCGCGGCCGGGACGTCATGTCTTTCGTGCAGGACGCGGAGCGCGGCATCCGGGAGTCCGTCGCGCTTCCGGAAGGCTACCTCATTGAGTGGGGCGGCCAATTCGAGCACCTGACGCGGGCGCGGCAGCGGCTGCTGATCGTCGTGCCCCTGGCGCTCGTGCTCGTGTTCTTCATGCTATACGCCAGTCTGAATAGCCTCAAGGACGTGCTCATCGTGTACACGGGCATCCCTTTTGCCGCGCTCGGCGGCATACTCGGGCTGTACTGCCGCGGCATTCCGTTCAGCGTCAGCGCGGCCGTCGGGTTCATCGCACTGTCGGGCATTGCCGTGCTTGACGGGCAGGTCATGGTCGCCGCGATACGCGGCTTCCGCGAGCAGGGACAGTCTCTCGTCGAGGCCGTTCTTGAAGGCGCGCGGCAACGGCTGCTGCCCGTGCTCGCCACGTCGATCACCGACGCGCTGGGGTTCCTGCCCATGATGCTCTCGACGGGCATCGGCGCGGAGGTGCAGCGCCCGCTGGCCACGGTTGTGGTGTGCGGCGTCATTTCGTGCACCGTGCTGACCCTGTTTCTGTTGCCGGTGTTCTACGTGATGGTTTCGCGCGGGCGCGAGGCGGAAGGGGCCTGAACGGCAAAAGGGACGGAAAGGACGGCGGCAATCCGGTGTACAGACACATCCCACTGCCGCCGTCCCTCTCGTTTGTCTTCTCCATACGGCCCATTCCCCCGAAGACCGCATTGTGCTAAGCTTGGCGGACCTGCAAATCGGAGGGCGCGGAAGTGAACGGAATCATCTCACGGCGGGCCATGCCGGCGCTGATCGCGGCATGCGTATGCGCGCCATTTGTGCGAGCGGCGGACCTGCCCGCGCGCATGGCGCTAGCTGAAGACTGGCGTGTGCAGTCGAGCAACGTCGTGGATGCGCAGGACGAAGAAATATCGGCGGCCGGCTTCGATGTTTCCGGTTGGCACCCCACGCAGGTGCCGCGCACGGTTCTGGCGGCGCTGGCCGATAACGGCGTCTATCCCGATCCCTACTACGGCCTGAATCTCAAGCAGGTTCCCGGCTATCGCGACGGCATGCTGCTCGTGGTTCCGAAGGACAGCCCTTTTCGTGGCGCGTGGTGGTACCGTACGGAATTCACGCCGCCTGCGGACTGGCAGGGTCGGTTCGTGACGCTGCACCTTGACGGCATCAATCTCCGGGCGGATGTGTGGCTCAACGGCGCGCGCATCGCGAGCGAAAAGGACGTGGTGGGCATGTTCCGCCGGTTCACGTTTCCGGTGCGGGAGCGCCTGCGTTTCGGCAAGGCGAATGTGCTTGCGTTGAAGGTTGCCGGCCCAGGGCAGTTGGAAGAGCGCGACTACGACACGAAACAGGTCGAGGCCACAACCGGCTGGGACGATCACAACCCCTGGCCGCCGGACCTGAACGC
>JAGMZX010000237.1 GCA_018005585.1 Candidatus Hydrogenedentota bacterium
TGGGCAAGATGCCCATGCCACGGGAGGCGAGCGCGGCGCGGCGCTGATCATCGCCATCGCGATCATGACCATCCTGCTCGCCATCGCGCTGACCTTCTTCGCCGTGACCCGGCTCGAACTCAAGACCGCGACCAACGTCACCAACACCGTCCGCGTCGAGTTCATCGCCGATGCGGGCGTCGCCATGGCCGTGCATTCGCTCAACCAGGACTTTCTCACGCACGCCGAAGTCACCTCGACGGACCACTCCTGGCGCTCGATTTACAGCGGCGCCGCGTTCGCGGGCAAGCCCTGGACGTGGCGCAAGGGCGTGCCGCTCTGGGCGGGCAAGCGGCCCGGCTGGCCCGGGCCGCCCGGCGTGCCCGAGATCGACCTCAACAGCTTTCCCTACATTGATTTGACGGGCGCGGATGACGGCGGCCCGGACGGCATCCCCGACGAGCCGCTCTACCGCGGTCCGCGCACGCGCAACTGGCTGTTCATCCCCCGCGTCGAGAAAGTGAGCGATGCCCGCTTCAACCCGGACGGCAAATTCACGCCCGTCCTGTACGATGATTCCTTCGCGCGCTACAACCGCGAGGCCGCGCTCATGACGGCGGACGGCACGCCGGTCCCGCTCAACGACCCCGCTTCGCGCTATTCTTTCGTGCGCTACGAACGGGGCCCCGGCTATTTCCCCTTCGTCACGCCACGCTTCTACGGCCAGGCGATACTCCCCGACGGAACGAGCTTTTTCCCGCCGCCCTGGCGCGAAGACGCTGCAAACAACCCGGAACTGGCGAGCCTCCCGGGTGAGTTCCGCAACACGCTCGACGGCCTCGTCTACGCCGAGGAGCAGGTGGACCTCTGGGCCGACGTGGACAACGACGGCGACGGGCTCAAGGATTCGGTCTGGATCCCCATCCCCATCGACCGCTACTTCCCGGACGACGGCCTCGACAATGACCTGGACGGGTTCATTGACGAGCGCCAGGACAACGCGTTTGACGACGACGCCGACACGATTGTCGACGGCGCCGGCGCCCAGGAATTGTATACCGCCGACCCGGATGAGGCGATTGAGCCGGGCGTGTTCGTATATTACGCCGGTGACGACGGTCTCGACAACGACGGCGACGGCTTTGTCGACCGGGAGGATTCGCCCGCGAGCCCCGGGGCAACCGCGCCTTTCGAGTTCGACCCGGTCTATGACCCCTTGAACCTGCCGCCGACCGCCGTGGCGCCGTCGCACCCAGACAGCAAGCTCGGGTTCCTGCTGAGCACGCCGCTGCCCGGCCTGCGCATCCCCTTGGACCTCGACGCGGACGGCACCGTGGGCGATGACGACGACCTGATGCCGGTCCCCGACCCGGCCAAACCGGGCCAGTTCAAGTACGTCCCGGCCTTTGTCGTGCTGCCGCCGCAGATGCCCGTGCCGGTCCGGTTCGCCGACAACTCCTATTACACGCTGACGATGACGGCGTCCGACGTGGACACGATCGACAACGACCACGACCTGCTCGTGAACAACAACTCGGTCTACGCCTATCTCACCGGCTGGCCGATGCCTGTCTGGCGCCCGCTGAATTACTGGCGGGCCTATACCGAGCAAGTCCAGGCGGCATGTGAAGAGGATTTCCCCGGCGACCCGGACGCGACGGCGGCCTGCGTCGCGCAACGGATGGCCGAATGGTTCGGCCCGGACTATTCCATCGCCGATCTTGAACGCCTGGACGCGGCCATCGGCCTCAGCTACAACGAGATCTGCGTGCCTTGCCTGTTCCCGTCCCTATACGACGGGAACCCGCTGCCGGACCTGCTGCTGCCGCCGCCGTTCGAGGAGGCCACGCAGCGCCTGCGCATCACCATGACCGGCGAGCCCGTCTGCGACCTCGCGGGCCGCGCGGCCATCCTCATCATCGACGAACAGAGCAAGGTCAACGTCAACGTGGCCGGCGCGCACACCTATCGCGAACGGTTCCCCGACTCGCCCTCTATCCAGGGAGACCTCATGCGCGCGCTCGCCGACGGCGCCACGCCCTACGAATACGAAACGCGCATGCTGCCCGATATCGGGGCGCCGCTCGCCACGCGCCTGTGGGGGCTGCTGACCGGCGCGCCCGACGGCGCGACCGTCGGCATCGCCTACGACACCAGCGAAGCGCCGCCGCGCGCCGAGTACTCCTTCGACGTCAGCTTCCCCGGCTTTGGCCGCGTGGACGACAACGCCAACGCGCTCGCGGCCGGCCTCAACGGCATCAACGACGACGGCGATTTCGAGCTGGACAACGACAACGCGCGCGTCGCGCCCCTCGCCGATGAGGGCCTGTACCTGCCGCCGCTGAGCACGTTTGCCGAAGACTTCCTGCGCGGCGCCGCGTTGCCCCCCGAATATGGCCTGTTCGCCTCCGATGTCCAACGGGAATTGAAACTCGGTTTCCAGCCCTATTTCCTGCGCCTGGGCGCGTTCGAAGGCATCGACGAGCCCGCGGAACTGCAGCGGTTCCGCCCCCTGCGCAACCCCCTGGCCGAGAACGACGGCGCCGACAACAACGCGGACCTGGTCACCGACGAACTGGGCGAACTGGGCGACCGCAACCTCCGCACGCGCGAGCAGGTCACCCTGGCCCAGGGCATCGCCGGCGGGCGTTACGAGCCGCTCCGGAACCAGCTTTCCGTCCACGCCACGGACCGGAACATCACCTATTTCGACGCGTTCGACGGCGTCAAGACCCTCAACAAGCTCGATTTCAACTACGCCACGCCGCAGCAAATCGCCGCGTCGCTGCTGCTCTTCGGCGATTTCCCGATCACGCAGCAGCAGGACGATTTCTTCACCAACTACGGCATTGCCAGCCCCGCCGTCAGAACCACCACCGGGCGCGTCGCCGCGGGCTTTGCCGCAGGGCTTGCCCAGGCCGACACGACGGTGCTCGCGCCCGACTGGGACACCGGCGTGCCCGGCGGGCTGCTCTACGCCTTCATCGACCACGACCTCGACAACGGCACGCCGGACTTGCTCCTGCCCATGACCAACCCCGAGTTGGGCCATCGCGTCCCCGCGGACCAGGCGCTCGCCGCGCTGCAGCTCGCCGCCGATATCGTCGACAACCGCGACCGCAATCACGGGCGGACCCTGCTCACGACCGAAAAGACGGACTACATCGAGCGGCCCCGGGAAGTCGAGACGCGCCTCATCGAACAGAGGGACTTCGACGCGGCCGTGGCCGCAAACGAGCCGCTGCCGCTCCTGACCGAATACCGCTATCACCGGCCCGCGCCCGACGGACTCGGGCCCCGCGAACAGACGTCCGACGACGAACTGGTCCATCTCGACGGCGTCCAGGAGTACGCCGAAGAACAACTCCGGCTGACGGACGAAAAGAACCTCGAGATCAAGGACGACTGGTGGGCGGAATACGTCACCTACCAGCCCCCGGACGGCCGCCCCGCACTGCCCGAGGAACGCCGCATCAGCTATACCGTCTCCGGCCTCGAAGCCATACGCATCAACGAGATCATGGTCCGCCCCGTCCGCCGCGTCGAAGCCGAAGCCACGCCGGACAGATTGAATTTCGCCGGTTACAGCCCCTTGCTCGACCCGACGCCGTTCACCTTGTACCTGGATGGCTTTGTCAACCCGGACGATGGCGTGACAGTGGTCAGCGAGTTGCCCGAGTTCATTATGCGGCGCCGGGACATGGGCGACCTGGGGCTCGGTCTGACGCCGGTGTGGATTTATCCCACCGCGGGTCTGAACCTCGGCGACACGACGTACATCACCAACGATACGTGGCAGTACACGGGCGGAATTTTGCCGGGCAACGTGAATTTCGACCCCCGGGTCAATATGCCCAACGCCGTGGAATGGCTTTTCGTCGCGTCGGAAGGGCTGCCGGAGGGCCGCTACTACCTCACGGCAAACGTGACGACGACACCAGGGGCGATGTCGATCAACGGCGACAACCAGCTTCGTTATGCTATCAAATACGTTCCGGTGACGATTGACGCGAGCGGCGCCATTGCCGTCAACGAGGCTGCCGGCGGCTCGAGCATCCTTAAGGATATGGCGGGCATCGGACTCAGCGCGTTAGGCGCGTTGCCGCCGCCGCCGCTACCGCTCGAACTCCGCGAATGGTGGATCGACTGGCAGAACAACAGGACGGCCTCTCCGCCGCTCTTCGCGCCCGTCACGACACAGGAAATGGGCCTCGGCACGAACGCCCGGCCGCCCGGTTGGGTATTCCTGGACGGAAGTAAGGAACCCTATGCGCCGGTACCGCCTGGCGAACGCGGTCACGGATATTATGAGCGCGGCGTGGCGGAGATGGGTCAGTCCTGGCCCGATCCCCGGCTAACCGCATTGGCATCGCAACTCCCCACGCACACCGTGTTGGTGCCGCCGCAGCCGGCGCTGAATCCGGATACCGGCAATGTGGAAGGCTGGGCGCTGTGCGTTGCGCTGATGCTTGACCTCAATCTGGATCCAACCCAGGGCGATACGCCCGCGCTTAATGTCAATTTCTTCGATTTCAGCCAGGAACCGGACCACGAGTGGGTGGAATTGGCGAACGTCAGCGACCAGCCGGTGGACATCAGCGGCTGGCAACTTGAAGTGGGCGTGCCCGATGTGGAAGGCGTGGTGCCCGACCCGGCGAAGATCGTGCTCACCGTTCCCCCGGGCAGCGTCATCGCTCCGAAGGGGATGGTCCTCCTCTCGCCCGCACCGCCCGGCGGCGGCACGAGTAACAAGTTTGACTACTTCCAGCAAGCGAACGTAGGTGACCTGCCCTTGCCTCTGCGGAACGGCATCGGCCTCACGCGGGGCGTCATTCCCAACCGGTATCCGCCATTTTTCATGGCGAATACTACGGTGCCAGCATTTCTTGATGGTTCCCGCACTACGGCCGAAGTTGACTATCGGGATGTGAGCGGCAGTGTCTTTGACCGGCTGTTCGTGACGGATATCGCCGGACAATCTGCTTATTTGAATCCTCTTTGGACGCTGGATGACGCAACTGACTTGGGAATAACCTGGAATTTGTCCCCATTTGACTATGTTGATGCAGACGGCAATGGAAGGAATGACATACGGATTATAACTGATGGGGACCTCAACCCCGTAGACTTGCTTGACCCTGATGCACTTTCACTGGCCGAAGCCAAAGTCCGTTCAAGTAAGCCGTCTGGCCAGGAAATCAGCGACACTCCTCAAAGATCTTGGGACCGCATCATCCCGGTGACATCGTCGGCACTCGATGTCTCCGACGCCGGGGGCATTGCGCAACTGGTGCTGCAGGGCGGCGTGTTCCCGAACTATCCCGAGTGGGACGGGATCGACAATGACGGCGACGCCGTCTATGAGTCCGCGCAGACCGGGCCTGTTCGCGGCATACTGGCGAAAGACATGGTCGACAACGACCTGGACGGGCGCATCGACGAGTGGGACGAAGGCATCGACGAGGGCCGTAACGTGCGCGCCGGGTCGTACCGGCCGGGCACGCTGCCGCTGGCGTTTTTCCATCTGGGCGGCGTGATCTACGACAACGCGATGCTGCTGCTGGGTGACCAGGGGCTCGACGCCACGCCCGCCGGCCCGTTCTTCCAGAGCGGGTTTGTGACCCGCTTCGGCTACGGCCAG
>JAGMZX010000238.1 GCA_018005585.1 Candidatus Hydrogenedentota bacterium
GCCCTTTGGGTTGTCCTGTTCGGCATCTTCGCATATTGCTGGCCCGAGCCCGTCCAATTCCTCGGCAAGGGAATGAAATGGTTCTTCGCCCTGACCATGTTCGGGATAGGCGTCGTGCTGAAGCCGGGCGACTTCCGCGTTTTCGCGCAAAAGCCGTGGCTGGTCGTAGTGGGCTGCTGCGCCCAATATACGCTCATGCCGTTCGGGGCGTTTGTCGTCAGCAGGCTTTTCCGCCTGCCCCCGGAATACGCGGTGGGCCTGATCTTGACGGGCGCGGCCCCCGGCGCCATGACCAGCAATGTCATGAGCTATCTCGCCAAGGCGGATGCCGCCTATTCGGTGTCGTTGACTACGGCTTCGACCCTGGTCTGCCCCCTCATGACGCCGGGATTGACGTACCTGCTCGCGGGCGCGGCTATGGACGTGCCCTTCCTTGACATGTTTCTCGACCTTGCCCTGACCGTCGTGGCGCCGCTGCTGGCGGGCTTTGCGCTGCGCTACGCCGCGGGCGCGCGGATGGACGCCGTCATCGAGGTCTTCCCCGCCATCTCCGCCACGTTCATTGTTTTCATCTGCGGCGTCGTCATTGCGAGCAACCGCGGTGCGTTGCCCTCTATCACGGCCACGCTGTCGGACGTAAAGGGCCAGGCGGTGTTGCAGGCGGGCATCGTGATTCCTCTGATAATTGTCGCCCTCTTCTTTGCCGACTTGCTGCTTAATCTTTTCGGCATGGCGGCCGGCTATGGCGCGGGCGTGCTCTTCCGCATGCCCGTGGAGCGCCGCCGTACTCTGGCCATCGAGGTCGGCATGCAGAACGCCGGACTTGGCGTCGTGCTCGCTCAGGAACACTTCGACGAGAAAGCGACGCTGCCCGCGGTCTTCTTCGTGTTTCTGTGCATCGTCACGGCGAGTCTATTGACCAGTTATTGGCAGCGCACCGGCGGCAGCGCCAAATCCCCCAGATGACGGCGCCGCGAGGGGAACAAGCTGATGATGGGAACGGCCCTTCGGCAACAGTCCGGTTCTATGGCGCGGGGCGCGCACGCACCTAGCGGAAATCGTAGGCGGTCCGTGCACCCGTGACGGCATCGCTGCTCAATGCCGCGCGATGGTCAAGGTAGAACACATAATCCACCGGCTCGCGCAAGACACGCGCAATGCGCAGACTGAGCGCCACGGAAGGATTGAGCCGTCCTTTCTCAATCGCGAGAATGGTCTGTCGTGTCACCTCGACTTCCGTGGCCAGGTCGGCTTGACGCATGTTGAGGCGTGCGCGCAGTTCCTTCACGCGGTTTTTGAGCTCATATTCCGATTTCATACGCCCCATTTTAGAGAAAACCGAGCCTTTTGTCAAGCGATTACTTCCGGTTTTCGATGGTTCGTAAAGAGAATACCCGGCGAAGAGGGCGACAGCCAACGGTTGCACCAGCGGGGCGAGGCTGCTATACTGCGAATTTCTGCCGTGCGGCACGTGTTATGTAGCCTGTGGTGCAGGGGTCTAATTGAGGAGGCCGGGGGTCCATGAGGGTTCGGAACCAAGCATCGTGAGCAGGGCTAAGTACTATTGCGGCATAGACTTCGGCACGACCAACTCAAGCGTGGCGCTGGCGCGCGACGGCTTGGTGCGCGTGCTTGACCTGGACCCCGTGAACGACAACCCGGCGTCGCTTCCGTCGCTCCTGTATATCACGAATGGTGGTAAGCATATTGTCGGCCGGGCCGCGGCGGACGCGTTCATAGACCGCAACGTGGACCGCGAAGTGCAATTGAAGCAGGTTGACCTGGGCGTGGCTATCGAAGCCTATGTCGGCGGGGAACCGGATAAGAGCGAAACCTACCGGCCGCCTGCGGCGCCGACGGACATTCGGGAAGGGGTCCGCGCGCATGCTACGGTCGAGGTCAATTCTCCGGGCCGCCTGTTCCAGTCATTGAAGACGCAGTTGCGCCACGCCGCGTTCCGGGGCACGGAGGTCTTCGGCACCCAGTACCAGATTGAAGAACTGGTGGCAAGCATCCTGCGGCGCATTAAGGAGACAGTCGACCACACCGCGGGCCATCCCATCGAGAGCGCCGTATTCGGGCGCCCGGTGCGCTTTTCCACGCACGACGAGGAGAACGACATCGCGCAACGCAGGCTCGAAACGGCGGCGCGTCTTGCCGGGTTCAAGGACGTTGTGTTCTTCTATGAGCCGGTCGGCGCCTGTGTGGAATACGCGCTGACCGTTGAACAGCGGCAGCGGCTTATGGTCGTGGATATCGGCGGCGGCACGTGCGACGTGTGCGTCATGGAGTTCGGCGGGGCGCACGGCGCGGCGGAACGGCTCGCCGAGAGCCGCATACTCGGCGTCTCCGGCGTCCCGGTAGCGGGCGACGCCATTGACCGCGAGATCATCAAGTCGAAGTTGTTTCCCATCTTCGGCAGCCGCGCGCGGTATGGGCCGTCCAAGCTGCGCATTCCGCAATATATCTACAACGAAATCCTCGACTGGCAGAACCTGTACAAGCTCAACACGGAAGAGATGATCCATTGGTTTCTCGCCATGGAGGCGGATTGTACGGCGCCCGAGGCGATACGCGCGTTACGGCTCCTGATCCAGCGCAACTACGGGTATCCGGTCGCGCGCGAAGTGGAATCGGCGAAGAAGCGCCTCTCCTGGGAAGAGCATGCGGAAATCCGGCTGCAATTGGACGAAGTGACCATTCACGAACGCCTGGAACGCGAGGAATTCACCCATATCATTGAATACAACCTCGAACGCATGATGCAGAGCATCGAGGAAGCCGAAGCGGCCGCCCAGTTGCGTCCGCAAGACATCGACCTTATCTTGACTACAGGCGGCACAAGCCTTATTCCCGCAATACGGCATATGCTTGCGGAAAGATTCGGCTCCGAACGCTTGCTGCCGCGCGACACCTTTACGAGCGTAGCCACAGGCCTCGCCACCGTCGCGCAATACTGCTAGTATCGCGGACAGGGCAGGCGCGGCACAGGAACGCGCCGCGTTCAGGCGTCCGTGTCGTCGAACAGATTTTCGACCAGCGCGATGATGTTGTTGACAATGAGGATGATGCCGTTGAAGACGCTGATGATCCCCAACATGAAATCGAACACATCGTTCGCGTCATATTTCATGGGCCCAGTTTCCTTCTGCACCGGTTCGTGTGTGAGCGGACGCAAACACCGCCCACGCTGCGTTCCATCATATTCGGACCGCGCGCAATTCTTCAAACCCTGGGTTCCCCAGATTATTGCCCAGGTCGCGAACCGCGGCCAGAATACGCCTGCTATTGACGTTTCGCCGGAAGCGCGGTATGTTCTTATAGGAGGCCGGGTTGCGGCCGGCCGGCGGTGGAACGAGGACCGCGCATGACACGAAGCCAATTGCACGCGGAGCGGAAGCGCGCTGAACAACTTGTCGCGGAACAGCGCTATACCGAAGCGGCGGAGATATACCGGGCGGTGCTGGCGGAGGATGATTCCCATGCAAGAACCTGGTACGGCATGGGATACTGTTTCTACAAGCTCGGCAATCTGGACCAGAGTCGGCTTTCATTGCGCGAGGCTTATCGGCGCGGATACGGCCCCGCGGACGTTATGCTGCGGAGGATACGCGACCGCATCGCCGCGGACGCGGGCGCTCCCGCCTTGGTTGCCGCTTCGCCCGTGGTTACGCCGAGGCCGGTCTCTGGATTGCGGGAGATGCGCGGGGGCAAGCAACCGGCTGCTCCGGAAACGCGGAACGAAGCGGAGGCCGTGCAGGCGCAATCGGTCCGCCGCCTCCTGGCGCACAAAGAGGCGCTGCGCGCGCAACTCGACGACCTCTGCCTCAGCCTCGCGTTGAAGGCCGAGGTCTTGCGCGCCACCGCCGCATGGCCGCAGACGATTGCCCTGCGTCAGGCGCGCGCGGCACTGGAAAAGGCGGAGCGCGACCTCGAGGAACGGGGCAAACTGCTGCGGCAGGCCCGCGAGAAGTATCACAAGAAGAAGGCAGGTCATCGCGAGCGGCTGGCGCAGTTCAAGGAGACTCTGGCGCCTTTCGAGGCCGCCGTACAGGCGGCGCAAGCTAAGAACGTCGCCATCCAGGCGGAAATCACCGCCGCGCACGAGGGCATCCGGGCGGCGCTTCAGGCGGGCACGGGAATCGCCGACCGTAAGGACAGTCCCGTTGCCCGATTCGAGGAGGCCCGTGCCGGGGCGGCGCAATCGCTTGCCAAGGCGGAACGCGAACTCGAAGAGGCGCTGGCCGCACGTGCCGAACACGCCCTTGCGTTGCAGACGGAGGAGCATGCTTGGCGCAAGGAGCGCGGGCGGCTGAAGCAGAACATTCAGGAAGTGGAGACGGGATGTCTGCATGCGGAAAAGACGGCAGAGGCGGCGCGGGCCGCGTATCGCGACGCCCTGCGGAATCTCGGCCGGGCGGCGCTGATGGCGCCGGACCAGCTGCCGCAACTTGCCGAGCGTTGCGCGGAAGGGGAGCATCTCTTGCGTGCTATCGCGGAAGCCGGCGGGAAACTCGACCGGAAACGCGACAGACCCGAGCGGAAGAGCAGCGCAGGCGGTCATTGATTCACCGGCCCGGTTCACGAATGCCGCTTCTCGCCCGCGTAGCAGCGGGCGCAACGACGGCGCGAGCGTGGGCCTCGTATTCCTCTTCGTTGTTCCGGCGGACCATGGCCCGCGGTCGCTGCCGTGAAGCCGGCGGATGGGTTTGCGCCGGATTGAAACTTCCCGACGCACTGCCTCGGTCTAAACACACAATTGAGCAATACCGTCTTGTGTGTGCGCAAACTCTTGTCTGCCGTTGCTCTTGCGAAGGCGGGTGCTTGTGCGTTCTTGCTCGCGCTGCTTGCCCCGCGATAAGAAGGTCGCCGGGCAGCAAGCCGCCGCACAGGAAACACGGCAATATGTTGGCGAATCTATTGAACAGTCCCCTTGGCGCGATGAACCGGAGACCTCCGCAGCGTCACATACCCTCCCGGAAGGAGGGCGGTGCGCATTCCCGCCCATCCTCCGTTCCACACCCTGCGCGTAACGCTCCAGTATAATCATTTGGAAGGGAGAGTTGGTCTGGGCGCCGGAAAGGTCAGCCGCGTGCCGCACGACAGGACTAGTAAGATGTACAGCATTCTTGTAGTGGATGATGAACCGAGCATACGCGGTGCGATCGCGCAATGGTTCACCCTGCGCGGATATTTCGTCGAGACCGCCGCGGACGGGCAGGTGGCCGTGGACATGTGCAAGGAACGCAGGTATGACCTCGTGACCATGGACCTGGAGATGCCAAGGCTGTCGGGGCGGGACGCGATTCCCGTCATTCGCGGAATCGCGCCTGAGACGCCCATCCTGATCGTTACCGGTTTCCCGCAAACAGGCGAGGACTTGATGGAGGCCGGAGTAGTCAAGGTCATCACTAAACCCTTGCGTCTGCAAGACCTCGAACGCGAAGTCCGCGGGATGCTGGAGGCTTGCGCCTAGCCACGAACCGAACCCGGTTGTTTCCTCCCGCACCCTTCC
>JAGMZX010000239.1 GCA_018005585.1 Candidatus Hydrogenedentota bacterium
GGCTTCCCCCCCATTTTCAGGGAAGACCATGAGGCCGACGGTGCGGTTGCCGTCCAGGCCGGTTTGCGCCAGCAGGTCCGCGAACGTGCGAACGCCCGGGAGACCGATCTCCCCCGCGATCATCTCCGTAAACTTGTTCGCCGTGAATTCCATGCCTGTCAGGGCGGAGATCCCCTGTATCGTCCGGGCCGCGGCACAGCGCTCGACCAAGCCGTGCACGGATTCGAGCGACGGCGCCGCCACGCCTATCGCGCCGCCATTGAAGGCCACGGCCAAGATGTCGCGCACGGTCCAGCCGGCGGTGTGTGCGTCAGCTACGGCAGGCGGCGCTTCTATCGGCGGCTCTGCTGGTTCGCGGGAACAGGATATGCAGAAAGACACCGCGGCGGAACTGAACGCGAGAAGAAGAAACGAAACGCGGGAACGCATGATGAAACCCCTCCCATCGCATGGAATCCACAGAGAGTCATCATCCGCGAAAGGCGTTCTGCGTGTCAAACGGCCCGGCGGCGCCGGGCCGGCTCACGGAGACTACTCGGACGCGGCGTCCTCTTTGCCCGCGGCGAGTTCAACGGCTTCGCGACCGCCAAGCTGCTTCGCCTTGACGCGGGCGGCCTTGCCGACGCGGTTGCGCAGGAAGTAAAGTTTCGCGCGGCGGACCTTGCCCTCGCGCGTTACCTCGACTTTCTCGACGCGGGGCGAATGCAGCGGGAACACGCGCTCGACGCCCTCGCCGAAAGCGACGCGACGGACGGTGAACGTGGCGTTGGGGCCTTCGCCGCCCTTGCGGCCGATGCAGACGCCTTCGTAGGCCTGAATGCGTTCTTTATCACCTTCCACAACGCGAAAATGGACACGGACCGTGTCCCCCACGCGGAATTGCGGCAGGTTCTCCCTGCTTTTCATCTGTTTTGCGTTCAGTTCTTGAATCAGCGGATTCACGGCTCGTTCTCCCTTTCCGCGGCTGGCGTCTCGCGTTCTATTTCGGCCAACAGCGGTTTATCTTGCTCCGTACAATGCTGCAACAAATCCGGACGCCGCTCGCGCGTCGCCCGCAATGCTTCTTTTCTGCGCCACCGGCGGATGGCCCCGTGATTGCCCTCACGCAGCACCGCCGGCACTTCCATCCCGCGAAACTCGGGCGGGCGCGTGTATTGGGGCGCTCCCAGGATACCCTCATAGAAGGAATCGGTCTCTACCGATTCCCAGTCGCCCACCACGCCCGGGACCATCCGGCTGATCGCCTCGATCAGCACCATTGCGGGCAGTTCGCCGCCGCTCAGCACATAGTCGCCTATCGAGATCTCGTCGGTGACCAGCGCCTGCGACACGCGCTCGTCCACGCCTTCGTATCGCGCGCAGACGAGCGCCAAATCGGGCGCCGCGGCCAGCGCGCGAACGGTCTGCTGGTCGAGCCGCCGCCCGCGCGGCGACAACAGGATGACCCGTTCGAGCGAATTCTTGTCTCTTAAACTTTCCACCGCCGCAAAGAGCGGCTCGCACTTCATCACCATGCCCGCACCGCCGCCGTAGGGCGCATCGTCCACCGACTTGTGGCGGTCCGCCGCAAAGGCCCGGATGTTCGTGAGGACTACCTCAATAAGGTCCTCTTCGATGGCCTTGCCGAGCAGGCTCGCCCGCAAGGGCCCCTCGAACATCTCGGGAAACAATGTGAGGACGTCAATCCTCATGCTTCCACCGCGTACGGCCCAATATCGCCGAGCCGAAGCGTCTCCTCGTCCAAATCGACCTCTTTCACCACCTCCGGTATCGCCGGCAGCAAGAACCGCGTGCCGTCCGGCCGCTGCACCACGAAAGCCGCGTTGGCCGGCGTTTCGTAGGCGCCTGTCACCTTGCCGAGCACCGCGCCGTCCGCGCCGGTGACCCGGAATCCGTTCAGCGCCGCCACATCCAAGTCCGCGCTGGCTGTCGGCGCGACCTCGCCCGGCGCCGCCACCACCGCGGCGCCTTTCATGCGCCCGATGGCGTCGCGCGGCACGCCCGCGGCCAACGCCGCGATGACATCGTCACCATGCCGCCGCGTTTTTTCCACGCGGCACCGCATCTCTGCATGGCCCGGCGGCACGACCCGCAACGAGGCCAATGCCTGGAATGCCTCCGTGTAGCCCGCGGCGGGGCGGATGCGCAGTTCGCGGCGGCCCGGGGCGACCGAGCGCACGCGGCCGATCTCGACCCGGTCCGGCGGCACCGCGGCGTACTACTCGACGATATCGAGCACCGCGCGCACGTCGGCCTTCGCGGCGGCGGCGCCCACGAGGGTGCGCAGCGCCTTCGCCGTATGGCCTTCCTTGCCGATAATACGGCCCATGTCTTCGTTGTGCACGCGCAACTCGTAATGCTGGCCGTCTTCCGCGTCGATACAGCGCACCACGACATCTTCCGGGTGCTCGACGAGCTTCTTGGCTACAAATTCAATCAAGTCTTTCACGGCTTATTCCGAAGCCTCTTCCGCGGCCTCTTCCGTTGCCGCTGCTTCCGCGCTTTCCTGTCTGGGCGGCGGCGGCGCGTTGTAACCCTTGTCTTCGACGGCGCCGCCTTTATGCAGGGCCATCGCCTCCTCGGGCACGGTGCCTTCGCGCAGGTGCTTGAGCACGCCGAGCCGCGACAGGATGGACCGTGCCGTGTCGGACATCTGGGCGCCGTGGCGCAGCCAGTCCAGCGCTTTGCCCGCGTCGACGCGGCAGATAGGCTCGGGCCGCGCACAGGGGTGATACACGCCCAGCGTGTCTACTTCTTTCCCGCCGCGGCGCGTGCGCGAGTCCATGACCACCAGCCGGTAATAGGGGCTGTGGGTGCGTCCGCCGCGTTTACAACGAATGACAGTTGGCATTGGTTCAAGTCCCTTCCTTCAAGTCTCGTTATCCGAACAGGGGCCGCATGCCTCTGGGCCCGCGCCCTTTTGGCCCTTTCATCATCTGTTTCATCATCTTCTTCATCTTCTCGAAATCGCGCAACAGCGCGTTGATCTCCTGCACCGAGGTGCCGCTGCCCGCGGCGATCCGCCGCCGCCGGCTCCCGTTCAGCAGTTTCGGGTTGCGCCGTTCGTGGGGCGTCATCGAGTAGATGATCGCCTCGACGTACTTGATCTCGTCGCCGGCGGCATCTTCCATGCCCGCGGGCATCATCTTGTTGATGCCGGGAATCTTCTTGATCAAGTCGCCCATGTTGCCCAGCTTCTTCATCTGCTGAATCTGAGCGAGGAAATCCTCGAGGTCGAATTTCTCCTTGCGAATACGCTCCTGCAGCCGCGCCGCCTGGTCGCGGTCCGAAACCGCCTGCGCCTTCTCGACCAGCGAAACGACGTCGCCCATGCCGAGGATCTGGTCGGCCATGCGCCGCGGGTGAAACGCGTCGAGCGCTTCGAGCCGCTCGCCCGTGCCCACGAATTTGACCGGGCAGCCGGTCACCTCGATCAGGCTGATCGCCGCGCCGCCGCGCGCGTCACCGTCCATCTGCGTCAGGATCACGCCCGTCAGCGGCAGGTTGTCGTGAAACTCCTTCGCCGATCGAACCGCGTCCTGGCCGGTCTGCGCATTGGCGACAAAGAGAATCTCGTCCGGGCGCGTCTGGTTGGCGATAGCGCGCACTTCGGCCATCATCTGCTCGTCCACGTGCAGGCGGCCCGCCGTGTCCAGGATGATGTGGTCGCAGCCACGAAGCTGCGCCTCGCCGCGCGCCATGACGCAAATATCGATAGGGTTCGCCGACGCGCCGAGGCTGAAACACTCGACGCCCGCTTTCTCCGCCACGACCTCGAGCTGCCGCACCGCCGCGGGCCGGTATACGTCGGCCGCCACGAGCAGCGGCGCATGGCCGGTGCGCTTGAGCATCATGGCGAGCTTGCCGGCGGTGGTCGTCTTGCCTTGCCCTTGCAGGCCGACCATCATGATGGTCGTGGGCGGGGTGGCCGCCTTGCGCAACGGCTCGTGCTTCTCGCCCATGATCTTGACCAGTTCGTCATGGACGATTTTGACAATCTGCTGGGTCGGGTTGACCTTGTCCAGAACCCGCTGGCCGCCGGCCTCTTCCTGCACATCGCTGATGAACTTCTTGACGACCTTGAAGTTCACGTCGGCCTCGAGCAGCGCGAGACGGATCTGCTCCAACCCTTCCTGCATATTCGCCTCGGTCAGGTAACCCTGGCCGCGAATGTGCTTGAAAGCGCGCTCGAGTTTTTGTGTCAGCGTTTCAAACATGCATACACACTTGTTACGTCAAACGCGCCTGCCCGCCAGACACGGATGACGCGCCCGTAGTTTTCACACGGAGATAGGGGCCACTAGTGGGGAATAAGGCCCCGGACCGAAAAGGAAGAATAGCATATAAACAGCGGGTGATGCAAGGCTTACGCGAAAACTGGGTGCGCCCGCACCTGTGGCCCGGGGCAATAACCGCCATGTTTGCCGCTGACGCGATGACAAGAGACGGCGCGGGGCGGCGGATATACCTCCGGGCAGCCGCAAAGCAACAGGTCCGGCGGCCAGTCCACCGCTATCCGCCGCACCACCTGCTCCGCGGTTTCATCGGACGTAAACAAGTAGTCGGCGTCGCCCGACATTGCCAGCAGGCGCACTTCGTGGCCGCACTTCGAGCGATACAGATTCAAGTGCGCGCGGTCGCCCCATAAAGCGATGCCCATGGCCAGCACGTTCATGACGGCCCTCACCCGCCCGCCGCGGGGTCCCCGGTCTTCACCGCAAGCGACACAGACTGGCTCGTCCGGTAAAGCTGGTATTCCGTGTCATTCAGCGGGCCGACCTGGACGCGCCCCGACCCGATCCAGGCGTCTGCGTCGCGCGGCATACGCTCCGGCGGGGCCAGCACAAGGCTCGACAGTGAGCGCACCTCGAACCGCGCCGCGCTTAGCGTCTCGGCCACCTCGACACCTGTGAAGAAACGCACGTGACTACGCGCGAGGATGCCTTCTTCCGCATACGACCAGCGCGCGTCCGCCAACATGAAGACAGTCCGAAAGTGCTGAAGATTCGGCGCGGTCGCGATCAGCAATCCGCCCGGCGACAATCCGCGCCGGAGTTCACGGAGGACCGGCGCCGGGTCACGCAGCCTTGGAAGCAAATCGACTGCAACAGTGCATTCGAACCGGTCATTCGCAAAGGGAATGGAAACAAGCTCGACGGGAGCATTGCCGACTTGCGGCCCAGCAAGAAACCTCTCGACCTCGACGCCGTTGCGCCTCTCGAGCGCGTCCGACAACACGCCCGCATCATCGCCGCACACCAGGACGCGCTCCGCTGAAAGCGGCACAAAGCGTTCCAGCGCAGGCGGGTTCACTCTTTCCGTGCTGAGGTCTTCGTCAAGCATCGCGTTTCGGCCCAAGCTTACTTGCCCTTACGACCCCATATTATCAGCCCGCGGCACAGCACGGCATTTCCGTCTATTGGTCTGCGCCGATGAGCAGGCCGGCGAACCGCCGCAAGCTTACCCCGCGCGCCGTTCCGCCAAAAGCCCGTCCAGGCGCT
>JAGMZX010000240.1 GCA_018005585.1 Candidatus Hydrogenedentota bacterium
GCGGCTGCGTTTCTTGCCCAGTTCCGCGAGCAGCGCGGCCCCGTCATAGGCGGCCGGGGCCGACTGACGGGTTGGAACGCAGACCATCTGCGCGCCGTCCCACGCGGGCATGACCCTGCCCAGGGCGAATTCCAGCTTCTGTTCCTCGCTGTCACTGATGGAGAAGCGGCCCGGGTTTACAACGTTCTCCGCCGCCGAATAACGCAATCGGCCGCCGCAAACGAGGAACCGGTCGCCCAGCACCCCGATTTCCTCGCCCCGGTTGACGCGCGGCGAGCCGTCGCCCACATTGTCCTCGCCGAGATAAACACCGGTTTCGAGGTCATAGGGCGCTGGCGGCATCACGTTGCCGGCGGCGAGCCAGAGCTTGCCGTCCATGATGGTGATGTTGCCCTGGGCCGAGACGCCCTTGCGCAAGTCCTTGTCGAGGTGGCCCGTGGCGGTGTTGGCCCACTTGAGCGCGCCCGTGGCGGCGTCGACCGCGTACACATACGTGCCGTCGAAGTCGATGATGCCGGCCGCGAAAAAGGCAACGCCGTCTTGTACCACCACGCCCGTGTTCACCGGCCAGACGGACCCGAGCGCGCCGTAAACCATCGTGCGGCGCTCGACCGGCGCGGCCCGGAACTTCCAAAGCAGGCGGCCCGTGGCGGCTTCGAGCGCATAGACGCAGCCGTCGCCCGAGCCGGCAAATACGCGGCCTTTCCAATACGCGGGCGGCTGCATGATCGCTCCCGCCGTCTCGAAACGCCAGCGCAGTTCGCCGGTCGCCGCGTCCAACGCGCGTACGCCGCCGTCCCCTCCGCCCACGAAGACATACCCGGCCGCCGCCGTCGGCGCGGTGGGCTTGAAAGTCTCGCGGTCATCCAGGGACTCCCCATGGTCGACCCCTTCTTTCCAAACCCACAGGGGCAGCAGCGCGGGGGAGACCGAGGCAGCGGTTGCGCCGTTGTGCGCCGCGCCCGCGCGATAGGCGTCCCAGTCCAAGTCATCGGCGGGCACTTGCGCTGCGATCTCGGCATCTTCCGAGTAGTAGACCCGCTCGCCCTGCACGGCGGCGGGGTCGAAATTGCCTGCCGACGAGAGGGCGACCGCGCCCATGAGCGAGAGGTTGCAGTCGCACAGCCAGGGGCCGAGGTAGAGCAGGCCGTTGGCGCCGATGGCCCCGTCGTTACAGCCGGGGCGCACCGAACCGTCGAACTGGATCTGTTTCGTCGCGCGGTCGTAGCGCGTCAGCCCTTCCGGATAGCCGCGCACGAACAGCGAGTCCGGCGTGGCCGTGAGCCGGACGCACGACCGCTTCTTGAAGCCCAGGCTGTCCAGAACCTCGCCGGTAATCGGGTCGAAGGCCAGTGTCGTGCCTTCTTCGCCGAGCCCCGCCAGCACAAAGCCGTCCAGATAAATGACGTTCGGGTTGTTCGACGTCTTCGGGCGGCTCCAGAGCATACGCCCGTCGTCCTTCGATATGGCCACGAGATTGGCCTGCGCCTGCCCCTGATAGAACAGGCCCTTGGGCGTGTACACGCAGATGCACGCCGTTCGGAAACCCGGCGTCGAGAACAGGCCGCGCGCTTCCTCCTCGATTAGGGCGCGGACCCCCGGGTCTTCATTGGTCCAGAGCACGTCGCCGCTCTGCGCAGCGAGCGCGCCGAGGCGCGCGTCCGGCTCGTAGAAGAACACCTTGCCGTCGCCGATGGCCATGCCGCGCGCGTCAATCGGCGCATCCTCCCAGCGGACCCAGTTCAGGCGTTGCGCCGCCAGGTCGTACGCGGCGATCGCGTTGCCGAATCCCCAAGGGATACGTTCGTCGTAATAGCCCGTGCTCAATTCGCCCCAACTCCAAGCGGGCTGCTCGCTGCGCACCACCGTCGTCTGTCCCGGGTCGTGCGTTTTGCCCTCGAGAATGTAGAGCACGCCGTCTTGCAGTGCGATCCATTTCCATTCCCCGGCGAGTTCGGGCAGCCGGATGCGGCCCTTCTCCGCGCCGGTCTCCGGGTCGAGCAGGAGACAGCCGCTCCCGTCGAGGTCGATCATATAGAACGTGTCATCCGTCGCGACGAAAGCCGATCGGTGGACAAGATAGCCGTCCGGCAGCCGGCGCCGCCACAGTTCCTCGCCGTTGTAGCCGTTGCGCGCGAGCAGCGTGTTCAGCCACGGTTCCTCGCGTTCGTGATGCGCGATGTGGCCCATTGCCAGGAAGATGCGCCCGCCCGCGGCCGTCGTGACCGCCGGCATCGCGATGTAATACGGGAGCCCGAGCCACTGCGTCATGTATGGCGCGCGGATCACCGTGTCCGTTGAGACCGGATTGTTGTCCGGACCGTGCTCCCAATGCGACCAGTCGTCTACGCCCGCGGTCGGCGGCTTCATGGCCACGTCCCACGGCGCGGTCGCATTCGTCGCGCGCTTATATAGCTTGCCGCCCGGTCGCAGCGCGCGCAGCACCTCGGCCTGCCGGGCGTTGGTCCAATAGTCCGGCGGCGTGTCCGGCGCGATGACGAGGTCCACCAGGTTCTCGACATAGGGCAGCCGGTCCTCCGTCCAGTGTTCGACCACGAATCCCGGGGGACGCAAACCCAGTGCCCGCGCCCGGTCGCGGAGCGCCTCCGCGCGCGCTTCGTCCGCTTCGAGCACATGCACGATCCACTTGCTCTGCCGCGCCAGCGCGACCGGGAACTCCGGGTCGGCGCACTGCGCCACGCAGCAAATGCCGCCCGCGACCCCTGCGTCGCGGACCAGGTCGTGAGCCTGCGCCCAGGCAAGGGCCTGCGTGTCCACGGCGAGCGCCGGGAGCGCGGCGGCGAGCAACAGCGCGATCAGCAATCTGGGCAATGTGTCTTGCATAAACGCGTCCTTTACGTGCAGGTACGGCGAATCCTTCCGGCGCCGCCCCGACTAAGGTACACCGCACACCGCCTTTTCGCCAAGCTCCCGCGTGGCGCCCCTTAGTGGCAGGCGTTCTTTGGCATGCTTGCTGGCAATTCCGGCCTTGAAAAGGGCAAATACGGGAAAGCGCTTCAAAGGCTTCCGAGAAGAAGCGGGATGGAGTCTGTTACCACCTGGTGCGGCCGGGCCTTGCGGAACGGGCGGTCAATGCCCGCCGTAGAAGGTCTCCAATGCGGCGTTGATCTCGCTGAGCGTGGCGACGACCGGTTCGACCCGGAGTCTGGTCTTGATTTCGATATCCTCGACGGCGATCAGATCGAGCGGATTTGCCATGGCGACGCGCAGCCGGTCGCCTTCGAGCGCGATGGGCACGCAATGGCGGGTTCGAGCGAGTTGCGGCGCGACCCTGCTCAGCGCATTGGTGTCTATCTCTGTTTCGCAGAGCCGGATGAAGGTCAGGCGGTTCTGTGCGGCGAGGATACGCGCGATCAGCTCTTCGCCGGTGTGGCCATGTTCGACGGCGAGCGCGCCAAAACGGCGCTGCGGATCGGCGATCTGTTCGTCCAGGATTTGCATGAGTTGCTCGTGCGTCATGACGCCGAGGTCGACCAGGATTTCGCCCATGCGCCGCTTGTGGCCCTTGGCGTCGAAGGCCGGGATATGCTGCGCCCCGTCCGGCGCGGTCGCCGCGGCGGGCGCGGGCGCGGCAGGCGCGTCGGGTTGCTGTTGCGCGCGAAGGCGTTCGAGTTCTTCGAGAGCGGCGGCGTGGCCGCTGCGGACGTTTTCCAGTTCCGCCGCCTCGGCGAGGGCGCGGTTCAGGCGCGCTTCGAGCACGCCTGCGTGGTCGCGTTCTTCGGCGAGCAATTCCTCCAATTCGGCGGCGCGCGCCGAGTCCCGGGCGTCAAGCCGGGCGCGCAGTTCCTCCAATTCCTGGCGCAGCGCGGCGGCTTGTTGCCGCAGTTCCGTCTCGCGGGCGGCGGCGTTGGCGCACGCTTCCGCCACTTCGCGTTCGAGTGCGGCGATGCGTGCGTCGCGCGCGGCCAGTTCTTCGCGCAGGGCGTTTGACGTTTCCGTCGCGGCCGCAGCTTCGCGCGCGGCCGCGTGCCGCCGCAGAGCCGCGAAACGGGTCTCAAGTTCTCCGTGGGCGGCTTCGAGTTCGGCGGCCCATGCGTCAACGGCTTCGCAAAGCCTTGCGAAAACATCCTGATCCGTGGTACCCATCGATGACAGCCCCTCCGCGACAGGCTGGCGCCGTGTGGCTGACACGATTATAGGTGGGGTGCGGGCGGGGTTCAAAACGGGTCGCCGGGCCGCGGGATCAAACCAGATAGTTTTCGCGAATGGCCTGCTTGATCTGCCCCGCGGTGGCGACGACCGGCAGAATGGCGCAACCCGCGGCGAGGCGCAGGTCGTCGAGGGCGACCAGGTCCAGCGGGTTCGCGATGGCCAGGCGCAACCCTTCCTTGCTGAGCCGAAGCGGGAAGCAGGTGTGGTGAATGGCCAGATTACGCCCGACCAGGGCCAAGGCGTTTTCGCTCATCTGTTCTTTCCGCAGGTCTACAAACGGCAGAGCGAGTTGCGCGGCCAGGGCGTGGGCGATGTTTTCTTCCGTGGCGAAGCCCAAATCCACAAGTATCGCGCCCAGATGCCGCCGCCAGGAACTCTGTTGCTCGTACAGCGCGATTTCGAGATGTTCTTCCTTGATGATGCCCGCGTCCACCAGAATTTGCCCGAGCATCTTGCGCTGGCCTTCCGTATCGAACGCCTGGCTTGCGATGACCTCGAAACGTTCTACGCTCGTGCCCGGGACGGGGCGCCGGAGCCGTTCGTTGGTTTCTCGCAGCGTCGCCACCTCGACGCGCAGCGTCGCCAATTCTTCCTGAACGTGGACGGGCAGCGCCGGCGCCGCGCGCAGGTGCGCGAGTTCCCGGCGGCATTCCTCCAGCGCCATGCGCGACGATTCCACGGCGGCCTCGAGTTCCCGTTCTCGTTGTGACGGGGCCGCAACCGGCGGCTGCGCCGCCGTCTTGGTCCGGACCTGCTCCAATTCCGATCGCAGCCGCGCGTTCTCCGCACGCAACGCCGCCGTCTCGCTCTCCGCCGGCGCGGCAGGCGCCCCGGTCAGGCAATTGCGGAACGGTTTCAGCGAGTTGGCCAGTCGTTGCGCCGAGTCAAGCGCGCGCAGCGCCTGCGCGCGCAACGCCTCCGCCTCAATCTGGTAGTCTCCAAGGATTTCCTGTATCGAGGACAACTGTCCGCAGGCGTCTTCCGCCGCGCCGGGCGCGTTCTCGCGCAAACGGTTTGCTGCCAGTTTTGGCCGGTGACGCACCGGCTGCATGAGGCGGGAGATAACGTCCCCGGCATCTCTGAGCGACCGCTCGATTTCGGCGTAGACCGCCTCTACGACGGCATTCCAGGTGCAGGCACTCGTCTCCAACCGGTCTGGCAGGTCTGCGTCTTGCGGCATAGGATACCCCAGCACGTTCCGCATGCGGCCTCGTACCCGTTCCCGACTTCCTGCGTCATTATAGGGGGGGGCGCGCTCCGCGGCAAGATGGGCGGACAAGACA
>JAGMZX010000241.1 GCA_018005585.1 Candidatus Hydrogenedentota bacterium
ATAAAGAAACGGCCGAGCGGCTCCTGTCGTTCATTCCGCAGCGCCGCCCCGCCGAGACGAATGAAATCGCGGCCGCCGTGCTGTTTCTCGCGTCCGATACCGCTTCTTACGTCAACGGGCACAACCTAGTCGTGGACGGCGGCTGGACCTGCGGCTTTTCCCGGGATTTCTGACAGATAACCCCACGGGTGCCCCTCCGGCGCCGCGGTTTACGGCGGCGAGTACCCCCCTGTCTTACAGGAAGCGGCAGCCCGCCTCACCCCTCTTTTCCGGACTGCTCCTGCGCCGGTTTCGGTGTGCGCGCCGTCACGGCATATTGCACGGCGATCCCAAGGAGGGTAAAGGCAATGGCGCCCAACCCCATCAGGTACAGCGTCGTTGGGCCAAACACCTGCACAAAACCCGCGCGCATTTCTTCGGTCAACGGCAAGCCGCCGCGGACCGCCTCGGCCAGCTCCTTGCCGCTGACCTGATTCGATATGGCAGTGTAGAATTCGAGCAGCAGCGGCGCCAGTGCGGCCCGCTTCACGTAGTAGCAGGTCCCAACAACGAGCAGGCTCGCGCCCTTGACCGACGAGACCAGCACGATTACGAAGCGCTGGAGAACCAGCGCGATAATGCCCCCCAACAACGCCGCGACCAACACCGCGGCTACAGAAACGGTCGTGAATGGCGTGTCGCTGTAGACGCAGACCATATAGCCGATCGCGCCCGCGGTCACCGCGCCGATTGTGAAAAGCACCGCAAAATAAAGAAGCACCATGAGCACCGCCCCTATGAACCCCCCGAGCACCACGGCGATAATTGCGATGGTCTGGTCCTCAGAGATTTGCAGCCCGGCCAGCCCCGCCGCGGCGGCGCCCCATGCAAGGCCCGCCAGAGCCAACAGCGGCAGAAACACCCGATATCCCAGAAAACAGAGAATCGCGCCGCCCGCCAGCGACGCAATTGCGCACCCGCTCAGGAAACTCTCGGTGAGTTCAGGCATAGTCACCTCCCCAACACTTCGTGGCGCGGTCCCCCGCGCGCACGCTGCACCGCATCTTCTCGCGCCGTTCGCGCAGCGGCGGCCGCTCCGAGTCTACTCACAAGTCTCCTGCGATGTCAAAGCCCGGCGGCACCCCAAAAGTTCCTCCTGGGAACCCGGGGACAGTTCAGTGGATTTTTCCGGGCATAGATAGTATGGTTTTGAAGGATGGGTCCGGGGACCCCTCTGCAAGTGAAGGATCATGCATCATGCAATTGCGAAACCGACTTGGCTTTGCCGCCGCTGCCGCCGGAGTATGCGCGCTGCTAGCGGGTTGCCCCCTGCTCGTATTCGATAACCCGCCCACCGCCCGTTTCTCCGCAGACGCCGTCGAGGGCTACGCTCCGCTGACCGTCAAATTCAGCGATGAGTCGCTGCCCGGCACCGCGCCGGTCACGTCTTGGCGCTGGACCATCGGCATTACGCAAGTATCCACGCTGCCCTCGTTTGAATATGTCTTCGAGACACCGGGAACGTTCTCGGTCACACTCGAGGTCACGTCCGCGCACGGCAGCGACGCGGCAAAGAAGGACGCTTACATCACCATCCTCGCGCCACAAGCCCCCGCCGCGGCGTTCAGCGCGGATATCACGGAAGGTTTCGCGCCGCTTACCGTGCAGTTTACGGACGAATCGACCCCGGGAACCAGCCCCGATGACCTGTCCTGGCTATGGAACTTCGGCGACGGAACGACCAGCGAGGAACAGCATCCCTTGCATGTGTTTGAGACGTGCCGCAAATGCACCGTGTCCTTGACGGTTGCCACCGACCACGGCAAGGACACCGAAACGAAGGCCGAATACATCAACGTTCTGCAGTTCGTGCCGCCCGCGCCGGATTTCTCCGCCACGCCTACCTCTGGACGAGACCCGCTGGTCGTGAAATTCACGGATTTGACCGAGCCTGGCACCGGCGAGCAACTCACCTATGCGTGGGATTTCGGTGACGGAGGGACGAGTTCGGAGACCGAGCCGGTCCATACATACGTGCGGCTGGGTACGTTTGACGTCTCCCTGACCGTAACGTCCGAGCACGGCGCGGCGACGAAATCCAAACCCGCTCTGGTGCATCTCTCCAATCTTTTCCAGGACTTCGGCGGCGGTGCGGCCGACCGCGCCTATGCTCTCTTTGCGACCCCCGGCGCCGGTTTCGTACTGGCGGGAGAAACGCAGTCTTTCGGCGCCGGCGAACGCGACATGTATCTCATTCATGCGGGGCCGGACGGCAACCTGCTCTGGAGCCGCACTTTCGGCGGTGCGGGCGACGACTTCGCCAATGCATGCACCGTGTTGACCGATGGCGGTTTCGTGCTCGCGGGCGGCAAGACGACCGGAGAAGGCGACCTCGACCTGTACGTGGTACGTACGGACTCCTCGGGTAACCGCGTCTGGGACCGCACGTATGGCGGAGAAGCGGATGACGCGGCAGGCGCCCTTACGGCGACGTCGGATGGCGGCCTGTTCATTGCGGGCACGACCCAGGCCGAGGCGGGCGCCAATCCCGACCTTTTGCTCGTACGCACGGATCCCGAGGGCGGCGTGGTCTGGAGCCGCGTCATCGGCGGGGACGGTCTCGAGCAGGTCAACGCGGCCATAGAGACCGCAGGCGGCGGCTTTGCGCTCGCCGGGGCCACCACCACCGATTCCATGGGTGCGCGTGACGCGCTCTTGCTCTGGATTGACGCGTCGGGGAGCGATTTCTGGACCCGCACCTTCGGCGGAACGCTGGACGATACGTTCCGCGACCTGCTTCAGACGGAGAACGGGGGCTATCTCCTCACGGGCGGTTCGGGCAGTTTCGGCGAGGGGCTTGTAGATGCGTACGTTGTCGCCACGGATGCGGCGGGCGGTGAAATCTGGAGCCGCACCTATGGCGGCCCTGGCATCGACCAGGCCAACGCCGTTATTCCTGCCTCGGACGGTACATACCTTATTGCCGGACATACGGCTTCCTTTGGCGCGGGCGCGTACGACGCGTTCCTCCTGAAAACGAGTCTCACGGGCGAACCGGTCTGGGAAAACCTCTTCCTGACGTTTGGCGCAGCGGGCACGGAAAGCGCGTACGACGTCATCGAAACTGCCGCGGGGGGCTTTGCCTTCGCGGGCGAAACGGCGTCATCAGGCGACGGCGGTTTGGACGCTTACCTCGTGCGTACAGATGAAACGTGCCAAGTGGTTGGTTTCCCCTGATAACGCCGTCGTCGCGACAACGGCGTTGCTGCCTTATTGCTCCGTGAACTGGAACGCAACCGCGGAAAACGGCGGGACGGCGAGGGTTACACCTTGCGCCACGTCTTCCTCAGCCGGTTCCGTGAGAGTGACACGGCATTCTTGCTCGTTGTTTGCCGTCACTTCCTCGCCCGTGAGCGCAATCCGCTTCCCAACGGAGTCCGGCGCAAACGGCAATGTCACCCACGCATCCTGCCACATGCTCAGGTGCCGGTTGATGAGCAGCAGGTTCGCTTGGCGCTTACCGCTGGCGGCGTCGCGCTCCAGAAAGGCATAGGCGTGGAGGTACGGGATGTCCTCCATCTCAGGGACACTGCCGTTCTCCGGCTGGTCCCACGTATCCGCGCCCGTCACCTCCACGTCGACCATGTCGCCCTGGATCAGGAATTGATTGGCAAGCCTCAGCCCCTCCCATACGGGCCGTGCGCGCAAGTCGCCGCTGTTCTCGCGCACGAACATGCCCCAGAGACCCACGCGATCGTCATAGACACGCTGCAGCGCCGTGAAATAATTGACCGGATTTGCGCCCAGACTGCTCATGAGCGACATGGCTTGGTCGAGCACAGCAACGCCCGCGCCGAGACTCGGGCATATCTCCGATGCCGCTTCCGGCGGAGCAGTCCCGCCCGTAATATGCGTATTCAGTTCGTACACGGCCAGCGCAGTGCCTTTGCCGTTCGCGCGCAACTCTTCCAGCGTGCGGGCGCCCGGGCCAAGCGCATAGACGTCCACGTCGGCGAACAACGCCCCGAATTGTTCCCGCGCCGACGCCCAGTCGTTCAGCTCGTGCAGCAGGTAAGGCGCGACCGAGATCGTGACCGGCGGATCGACCGTCTTGTCCACCCGCGTGTTCCAGTGATGCGCGTTGATGGCCCAGCCGCCCGCCACTATCTTGATTCGTGACGGGTCAAAATGTGGATGCGAGCGGATGCGTTTCAGGATTGTGTTGCACAGTTCACCGTATTTCTCTGCTTCATGCGTCTGAAACGGCCGGAATAGGACATTCCACCACTCGTTCCCGATTTCAAGATAGATGACCGGAAACTGTTCCGTCCAGGGCGCGGAAAAACCGTGCGCTGCACGCCGCGCCGCGTGTTGATCAAAGGTCGCGGGCGCAGCCAGGTAGGATATGAGCGCGTACCAATCGTCCGGCATGTTGCCGCCGCCGACGGTGATCCAGGGAAGCGCGCCCACCTCCTCGCTCAGTTGCATCCAATCATCGGCCACAGAACTCGTGGCGTTGAACCGGTAGAACGATGCGAGGCCCAGGTAGCTCCAAGGCGCTTCCGTCGCATCCGCTGCGGTGAACGCGTCCACGAGGCTGCCCAGGTCCGCGCAGCCATAAAAGCGCAGCACGCCGCAGCGGGCCTCTTTCAGCCGTTCGACGAGGAAACGGTTGAATCCGCTCTCCGATTGCAGCTTGGAATCCTCCAGGACAATGAAATCGACATACACCGACCCGCCCGGCGAGCCGGCCGGGACATCCACCCCGACCAGACATTCGGTGAATTCGTCGCCGATGCGCGCATCCGGCCCCGTCCGGCCTTCAAAGACATACTCGCGCCAGTCCGCGCTCAGTCTCGGGTCTGCACATTCCATCTCGGTTGCGGCGCCTCTTTCCGTGTGCTTGAACGCGTAATTCTTCAGCAGCGCGCCCAGTCCGGCGTCGGGAATATCGCTGCGCGCGCGGATGCGCACACGGTACGTCGTGTCCGGCGTGGCGCGCAGATAGTGTTTCACCCCGCCGCCGCTTCGCTCCGTGCTCGCCGGAAACGTGAGCCGGAGATACTGGTCGCCTTCGTGCTCCGTCGACGGCACGTAATCGAGCGTCACATCCGGCCCTACCGCCATCCGGAAATCGCCAATCCCAATGCCCTTTTCTCCTTCCCTCGGTTCGGGATTCGCGCGCGGCACGGCCGGCCCGTGCAGCCAGACCAGGTCCTCTTCTTCCAGCGGCGCGCCCGTGCGCTCAAGCGTGAACCGCCCCGATTTCAAATCATGGTCGACAATGATGCCCGTTTCGCCCGCGCGCGCGCCCGTGGCGATACAATATTTCCC
>JAGMZX010000242.1 GCA_018005585.1 Candidatus Hydrogenedentota bacterium
CGCGGCCCAGTCCACATCGGTGAGGCCATGCGTGTCTATCGCGCCGCGCGCCGGGTGGAGGTATTCGACGCAGTGGTCGCCACGCCAGAACTCGCGCGCGAAATTCGCGCGGATGCGTTGCGCGAGCGCGGCCCAACGCGCGCGGTTCGGCTCGTCGCCTGCGCGCGCGTTCAACGCCGCTGCCCGTTCGAGCGCGTCCACGGCGTAACACTGCGACACGCCGTCCCACTCGATGCGCGTGGGCATCTCGACGTAAAACCCGGCGCCGCCGACCCGCCCCCCGGGCGTCGTCAGCGATTCGAGATACCCCATGGCGAGATTGAGGCTTGGCAGGTTGGCGCGCAGCCAAGCGTCGTCCAGCGTGTGGGCGTAGATCGCGTGCGCGTTGTGCGCATACGTCACAGGCCCCAGCGCGCGCAGCGGGTCGCCCGGGCACCAGTGGGTGTACAAACCCTCGCCGTTCGCATTGACCATGATCGGCAGATGCCCGTCCGGCTTCTGGCGCTGCTTCACATACGCCCAATTCGCCAGCACCTCCGCCGAGCGTCCCAGGTACAGCAGCGCGTGGCTCAACTGATGCCCGTCCAGACTGGGGTAGGAGTTTGCGAAACCGAAGCCCTGCCCGTCCGCGCACACGCAGAAATAGCCGAAGAATACGTCCGGATTCAGCGCCTTCAGCACGTTATCCTGCGCCGCATGCCGATAGACGTCGTTCAGCCACGCCTCCGGACACTGCAGGGTACACGCGCCGGCCCCATCGGTTGCTGTCTCACTGCCCGAGGCTGTCGAACCTACCCCCGCAGCCACAACCGCGCACACGCACCCCTCCAGGAAATCCCGACGACCCATACCGCGCATGACAACCCCGCTTTCTCCTACCTTGTTCCACTCGAAACCGCACCAAGAGTGTAGCTGCCCGTGGACGGGTTCGTGCCCGGCGTCTCCGCGAGCGCGAGCACGCCCACGAGCGCATACGTCCGCTGCCGGTCGCCCACGGTCCACGACCCGGACTCGCCCGCGTATTCGCAGTAGAAATAGGGGACAGTCCCGTCTCCCACGCGAAGCGCGTGGGCGCTTGGTACAGTCCCCGATCTTGTCACCGTCCGGCCCCAATCGTCATACGTGAAATCCATATCGACCACGCCATCTATGGTCCACTTCGTCAACTCGTTCGCGCTATTATACCCGTAAGTCCAGGAATCCGGCTCGTCCGCGGCGAGTTCCACCTCATGGATGCGGTGCGTGCCCGCCGCGTCGCACCCTCTCCGTCATTCCCGCGAAAGCGGGAACCCAGCACACAAAACAAACCGGTCATTCCCGCGCTGGCGCGGGAATGGCGTATTCCGCTGGGTACCCGCTTTCGCGGGTATGACGGTGGGGGCGCCCGACAGGATGCGCGTCATGTCCTCGCCCGGCAAACCGCGCCAGACCTCGATGTACTCGGTATTCCGGAAATTGGTGGATGTCCCCTCTTCCGCTCTATTTCACACAATGGCTAGACAAGCCGTCACAGCGCGCCGGTGTCGATGATTACTTTGCCGAAGGGGCCGCGTTGAAGATGCGCGAACGCTTCCTGCACGCCGGTCATGGGAAACACACGGTCGATGATGGGCCGCAATCCGGCGGTGCCGAGCCTGCCCACGATCTCCTCCCAGGCCCGGCGCGCTTCATCGGCCTTGTACGCGCTGACGCTGATGCCCTCGATGCGGATGCACTTGTGGATCAACAAGCCCACGGTGACCTCCGCGTTCAACCCCGCGAGCAGCCCCACGACAATGATCCGTCCGCCGAACCCGACCATGCGCGCGCACCGGTTCAGATGCGGTCCGCCGAGGTTCTCGACGATGAGGCCGATGGGGCCGTTGCCTGCCGCGTTCTTGACCTGCTTCTCGATATCCGGCGCGGCCGCGTCAAGCGCCATAGCGCCGAGCGATTCCAGGCGCGCGCGTTTTTCCGGGCTGCGCGAGAGCGCCAGCACGCGCGCGCCCAGGGAGTTGGCGAGCATGACCGCCGCCGTGCCGACGCCGCCGGAAGCGCCCGTGACCAGCACCGTCTGGCCGGCCTGCAGTCCCCCGCAAATGACGAGCGCGTGCCAGGCAGTGAGGTATACGAGCGGCGCCGCGGCACCTTCCCGCACGGTCCAGCCGGCGGGCAGCGGCGCGAGCCAGTCCTCCGGGACCGCCGCGCACTCCGCCAGCGTGCCCTGCTCCGAGATACCGGTCAGGCCGCCCAGCAACACCACCTGATCGCCCGCGCGGAAGCGGCCGCCCGGGCACGCCTGCTCCACGACGCCCGCGCCGTCGCGGCCCGGCGTAAAGGGAGGCGCGCCCGCCCGCGGATACTGGCCCAGCACGAGGTAATGGTCCGCGGGGTTCAACGCGGCCGCGGCCATGCGCACAAGCACTTCGCCCGTTTTCGGCACAGGCACCGCCACTTCTTCAAGACGCAAATTCCCGATCTTTCCCGGCTCGTGAAACCGCCATGCCCGCATCGATTATGGTCTCCCTCGTATTTCTTGTGCCGTCCGGCTGTCGGCGCCGCGCGAACGGCTAGAAGCCAAAGGTCATTTGGTCCCGGGGCGCACGCCCCGGTTCCGGCTCGGCAGCAGATGTTCCCGTTGCATGGTGCTGAGGGGGTTCTCCGGCGCGGTCCTGTTCCGGCGCCGCCGCCGCAGGCTCCGGATAATCAGGCTGCGCGAGACCGTCCGGACCGGCGTCCGGACAGGACGCCTCGGCGTACGCGGACGCCAACTGCCCGCGCAAGACCTCGGCGAGCGCGTCCGACGCGCGCAGGGCTTCCTGCTGCGAGCGCAGGCGCGCGAGCAGGGCAGGCAGCACCCCTTCCAGCGAGTCGTGCGCGCCCTGCGCGGCGCTCCCCGGCGCCGCACCGGGTAGGCCCATCCCACCGGGTATCTCCACGACCTCCGCACAGGTCAGAGCGGAACACTCGCGCAGCAACGATTCTGCTTCCCGCAGAAGCGCTTGGCGACGAGCCGCCGTTCGCCGCTTGCGGGCCCGTCCCCAGAGCGTTTGCGCGCCCGTGAGAAGGCAGAGGCAGCCGAGCAGCAACGCCATGGCGCGGCCGGACTCGGGGCGCGGCGGGGGCGCCCCGGCGGCAAACTGCACGGCAGCGGGATGCAGCGCCAGCGGCGCGACCGCTCCGGCCTCGCGCGCGTCCGCGCTTTTCTGGGCGCGCCGGGCCAGCGCCTCGACCTTGGCATCGGGGGCGTCCACGCGCGCATAGAGCAGCGCGGTGACGGCGACCGTCGGCAGCGGCCCCGACTCGGGCGGCGGGATGCTGTGTTCGGGGCCGTAGAGTCCCGCGGGAATGACATCAGCGAACAAACCGGGTATCCGCAGCGCGAGCGCCTCGGCTTCGGGAATGGGCACGAGCGTATACCAGCCTGTGGCGAACAGCTCCGTGACGATGGGCTCATTATGCCCGCACAGAAGCAGCGCGGCGCCGATCTGCCCCTCCAGAAACGCTTCCTCCAGGTCGGCGTTATGCTCGGTGGTCAGTTGCGGCGGGTTCGCGGGCGCGCAGGATTCGAGCAGGGCCGAAAACAGCTCTATGGCATAGGCGTCCGCGTGGCCCGTGCCCACCTTCCTGCCCGCGAGGTCCGCCAGACCCTGGACGGCGGCGCCGGCGGGCACGATCACGTGCAGGTGGCGCCGCCCGAGATTCGCCACGCCCGCCAGGCCTTCCTGACCGGCCAGCGCAATGCTCAGCGCGTAGCCTGCGTCCGCGCCGCCATCGCGCACGCGCGTCACGGCGTCCTCGAACGACTCCGAATGTGCGAACTGCACGGTGTAGCCGTCCGGGTGGTCCGGCGCGCCCAGCGCGGGCTCGGGCAGCGATTTCTCGGCCGCGATGGCAATCCGCGAGCCGCCGGGCACGGCGCGGCCTGCCCCGACATGCGCGATGAACCGCGTCGCGGCGCCGGGCGCGACAATGAGTACGAGACCGCACAGTGTCAACGCCGCGCCGGCGGCAACCAGCACGCTCTCGATAAATACGAATCGACCCGACGCCCGCATTCTGATCGCCCCGCGTCTTTAGCCGGGTCATGATACCACAGGAACAGCGCGCGAATCGCCGCATCCGCGCCGGACTGGACACGAGCGCGCGCGCTGCCCTAGTATCCGGATGCGTTTGCAGGACCCCGCGGCAGCGCGCCCCAAGGCCCCTGCTCAGCCCGCCACGGGATGACCGAACCCATCGCCCGGACGCGATGAAAAGATGCGCAAACGGTGAACCGGATTCTCATAGGCCTCTTGGCAGGGATGTTTGTGTGGGCCGCCGCCACGGCGCGCTGCGACGAGCTTGAGCGGGGCATCTTCCGCATCCAATTTCATCCAAGCGACCGCGCGACCGCGGAGCACGCTCTGCACGTGTTCGACGAGGCGATCGCCGAGTTCGGCCACGAACTGCCGCCGGGCGGCGAGCCTGTTCGCGTCATCATCGCCCACGATATCCAAACCTTCTCCGCCTATGCGCAATCCTTCGGCGGGGTCGAGGTCTCGGGCCTTGCCCGCTCGGAAGAGGGATTGATTGTGGTCAAGGCGCCGCACCTGCGCTACGCGCACAGCGATTTCCGGGGCACCCTGCGCCACGAACTGGTCCACGTCCTGCTCGCGCGCAACACGAACCCCGACTATCTCCCCCGCTGGCTCAACGAAGGCATCTGCATGAGCCTCGCCAACGAGTACTATTGGAACAGCCTCTTCCACATTGCCCGGATGTACGTGCACAACCGCATCATCGACTACGAAGACCTCGACATGCGCTTCCGCGCGCCAGGCGACGAAATCGCATTCGGCGATGCCTACGCCCAAGCGCTCTCGATGACCCGGTTCCTGAGAGACAGGTTCGGCGACGACGTGTTCTGGAAGATTGTGCGCGGCACGCGCACGGACGTGCTCGGCTCGGCGCTGCGTGAGCACACGGGCATGACCGTGCGCGATTTCTGGATGGCCTACCGTGCTTCGCTCTGGAAAATCGCCCTGATAGGAATGATTGGCTCGGGTTCCGTATTCGGCTTTCCCGCCATACTGCTCGTCATCGCGTATTTCCGGAAACGGCACACCAACCGGCGGCTGATCGCCCAGTGGGCGCGCGAAGAGGAAGACGAAGACGTCATCCTCTCCTGGGACGACGTCTCGGAAGGCCCCTACGACTGGGAAGAAAGAGACGAAGACGACAGGTGAGCCGCCGCGTCGCGCGTTGAGCCTGCGGCGGAAAAGCAGGCCGGGCCTGATTCTTGCATCAGCGCCGAGACTCCGCCGGATTGACATCCCGTGCGCTTCCGCTG
>JAGMZX010000243.1 GCA_018005585.1 Candidatus Hydrogenedentota bacterium
CTCGCCTTCACCCTCGCCCTCGCCCTCACCCTCGCCTTCGCCTTCGCCTTCGCCCTCGCCCTTGCCCTCGCCTTCACCCTCGCCTTCGCCGCCGTAGGGTAGCCATCGCGGAACTACGCGTACCTCTGTGGCAAAACGCAAGCCGCTGGAAAAGTTCACTTCGATGAAGAACGCGGTCCAGCCCGCAGGCGGCACGGCGACCTGCCCGAGATACTGGCCGCTGCCGGACGGCTGTTGCGTAAGCGTCGTGCTGGTCCACTGCGGACCCGCGCCGTCGAACCAGCGGAAGTCGCGGGCCGACGGATTGGTGGCCTGCCACAGTTTCACCGAACTGGGTGCGTCTATGGTCTGCACGCGGATGACGTCGTCGCCTTCAAAGGTCCACGAGAACTGCGGCAGGGGATCGTTGCGCGCAATGGCAAGGTAATACACGACCAGGCCGAGGATGGCGTTCATGTCGACGTCCATGCCGTGGCCGCTGTTGGGCTGGTAATAGAGGTGTTTCGTACCGGGCAGGTCGTCGAAGTAGAACTGGGCGGAATCCAGCACGAAGAATTCGTCGCCCGTGGCGTTGATGATGTACTTGGGCATGGTGTAGCGGTCGCGGTACACGTACGGGTCGACGATGCCGCGCAGGGCCGCGCCCTCGGGCGTGTCCATGCGGTCGAAGATGTGGTAATCCACGTAGTCGTGCACGGCGCTTGAGTATTCGCCGTAGCATTTCCAGTGGTGTTCCAGGGACGGCACCATATTCAGCACATCGATCACGATGGGCGCGCAGGCGGCAATCCGCGGATCCACGGCGGTTGTAAGCCAAGTGGTCCAGCCGCGTTTCGACGCGCCGCCGACTACGAACTTGTCGAGCGTGATGCTGTGGGTCGCGGCGATCTCGGCGACGGTGTCCATTGCGCGGACGGCGCTCTTGACCATGGGCAGCAACACCGGCCACGTGGCGTCGCCCGTGGTCAAGTATTTGTCGAAGCTCCAGGCAATCAGTTCGTCTTCGGACCGGGCGACGTTGTCTTCGAGACTGCGCAGCGGCTGGTTCGGCACCTGCTCCAGGAAGGCGAGGATGCTGCCCGTTGCCCCGACCACGTAGCCGAGATAAGGCTCGAGGTCCGTCGGCGAAGAACCATTACTGCCGCCGTTGATGACCAGCAGGGCCGTGTCCAGCAGCAGCGTGTCCGGCACGACGACGGTCAGCCAGTGCTGCCAGAGCGTGCGGTTGAGTTCGGCGGACGAACGCCACGTCTGCGACGTCAATTGCACGATATAGCGCGTGTAGCCGGTCGGCGCCGTACCCACGTGCGTGCTGCTGGTGATCGAGTAGGCGTAGGATGGGTCGGCCGCGGCCACGTAATCATCGAGCGGGGTGGCGGAACCTGCGGCGCAGAGCAGCAGCAAGCCGGGGCAGGCGAACAGACACAGATAGAGCAATCGCGCGCTGCGGGACTTCATGAGATGATTCCTCTCGGGGCAGTTCCACCCGCGGGCATTGTACCATTTCCCCGCAATTTTCCGGAAATCGGGCGGAATCCGGGCGCTACTCAGCCGCGTGTGTGTCGCCGGAACGGGCGTTTCTTCCGGGCGGGTGCGTTTGCGAGCAATTCGACGGCGGTGTCGAGCGTGACCGCCTCGGGGTCCATGCTTTTCGGGATCGTCGCGTTCTTCTTGCCGTCGGTGACGTAAGGTCCATAACGGCCATCGAGAAGGTCGACCGTTGCGCCGCTCTCGGGATGCGCGCCCAGCGAGCGAAGCACCCTTTTTGCTCCGCGGCTCGACCTCGGGGCAGCCAGCAACGCAATGGCATCCGCGAGCGTGAGCGAATCCAGCGCCGTGCCCTTCGGGACAGTGGCGTTGGTCTTGCCGTCGGTGACGTAAGGCCCGAAACGCCCTTCGTAGAGCGCCACCGTCGCGCCTGACTCGGGGTGCGCGCCCATCTCGCGCACGAGCCGCTTCGATGCGCTGCGTCGCGCTTTCGGCGCGGCGAGCAGGGCCAGCGCGCGTTCGAGCGTGACGGTGTGCACGTCGTCTTCCGGCGCCAGGCTGCGGAATTCCTTGCCGCACTTAACGTAGGGACCGAAGCGGCCGATCCCGGCGCTTACCGTTTCGCCGTTTTCGGGGTGCGCGCCGAGTTCGCGCGGTAACGCGAGGAATTTCAGGGCAAGGTCGAGACTGACGGATTCCGGCGCGGTTTCCTTCGGCAGGCTGGCGCGTTTCGGCTTCTCCTTGCCCCGCCCGCCCTCGCCGAGTTGTACGTACAGCCCATAGGGCCCCTGGCGCAGGTGTACTTCGAGACCCGTGGCCGGGTCCCGGCCCAGCACGTCGCTCACTTGCGTCTTGGTCTCTATCAACTCTCGCGCCCTCTCCGGGGTGAGGTCCTCGAAGAAGAGCGACTCGGGGATGGTCGCCGTGTTGCCGTTGCCGCCCTCGCCGCGCTGCACGTAGGGAGCGGTTTTCCCAAGCCGCACGCAAATCGGGTCGCCTGTCACGGGGTCGTTGCCAACGGGAATGGCCGGGAACTCGATGCGCGGCATCTCGTGTTCGATTTGCCGTTCGAGGCCATGGCCATAGCCGCCCTCGCCGCGATAGAAGCCCGCGAGGAACCCAATCCAGTCCAGGCGGCCCTCGGCTATTTCATCCAGCACGTCTTCCATGCGCGCGGTGAATTTCAGGTCGACATATTCCGCGAAATGGGACCGCAGCAGGTGCGTGACCGCAATGCCCAGGTACGTGGGCGCGAGCGTGCCGCCCTTAGGCAGTTTCATGACGTAGCCGCGCTGCTGGATCGTCGAGATAATCGGCGCGTAGGTCGAGGGGCGCCCGATCCCCTCCTTTTCAAGTTCACGGATGAGCAGCGCCTCGGTGAACCGCGCGGGCGGCTGCGTTTCATGTCGCGCAGGGGCGATTTCGTCGATCGTGACCGGCTGGCCGGGGCCCGCAAGGTCGCCTTCGCGGATTTCCGGCAGTTCCGCGTCGCGGCTGTCGCCGTTCGTCACGCGCAGGAACCCCGGGAACGTTACGACCGACCCCGCGGCGCGCAAGACCGCCGGGCCGCCGTCGCAGTCGGCCACGAAGTCCACGGTGGTCTTCAGGAGTTCCGCATCGCGCATCTGGGACGCCACGGTGCGGTTCCAGACCAGGCGATAGAGGCGCAACTGGTCGCCGTCAAGGTAATGCGCCACGTCTTCGGGCTTGCGGTCGATATGCGTGGGCCGGATCGCCTCATGCGCCTCCTGGGCCATCTTTGATTTGGTCGTGTAGCGGCGCGGTCCGTGATAATACTCCTCGCCGAACAGGTCGCGGATGACCCGCCCCGCCTCGTGCAGCGCCTTCTCCGCCAGGGTGACCGAGTCCGTGCGCATGTAGGTGATCAAGCCCTCGCGATCGCCGCCCCCGAGGTCGACGCCCTCGTACAACTGTTGCGCGATGGCCATGGTCCGGCTCGGAGCCATGCCCAGCGCCGCGCTGGCGGCCTGTTGCAGCGTCGAGGTAATGAACGGAGGCTGGGGGCGTTGCCGCGCTTCCTTCTGCTCGACCCGCGTCACCCGCCATGGCACGCGCTCGCCGAGTTGTTCCGACAGCCGCGCCGCGTCCGCTTCCCGCAGCCAGACCACGCGCTCCGTCTTGAGCCGGCCCGTCGCGGGGTCGAAGTCCTTCCCCTCCGCGACGCGCTGCCCGTTCCATTCGATGAGCACCGCCTTGAAGCTCTTGCCCCGCGCCGCGAGCGTCGCCTCGATGTCCCAGTAGGCCGCCCGCCTGAAGGCCCGGCGCGCTTCCTCGCGCTCGACCACGAGGCGGACCGCCACGCTCTGCACGCGCCCCGCGCTCAGCCGCGAACCTACCTTGCGCCAGAGCACGGGCGACAGCGAGAAACCGAAGAGCCGGTCGAGGATGCGCCGGCTCTCCTGCGCGCGAACCAGTTGCTGGTTGACCTCGCGCGGGTTCTCCACGGCTTCGTCGATGGCGGTCTTCGTAATCTCGTGGAACACGATGCGCTGGACCGGCATCTTCGGCTTCAGCGTCTCGACCAGGTGCCAGCTGATAGACTCGCCCTCGCGGTCTTCGTCCGTGGCAAGCACGAGCACCTCCGCATCGCCGAGCATGGCCTTGATTTCGCTCACTCGTTTCTTGCTGTCTTTCGAGACCACATAGTACGGCGTGAAATTGTGCTCAATATCCACCGCAAGGCGCGCCCACGGTTTCGACTTGATGGACTTCGGCACCTCGTCCGCCGAACCCGGCAGGTCGCGAATATGGCCGTAACTGGCCACGACCTTGTAGTCACGGCCGAGGAAACGGCTGATCGTTTTCGCCTTCGCGGGCGATTCGACAATAACCAGCTTCAAAACGTATTCCTTGTGCTGAGACCCGGTGCTCCTCCCGCCCGTCAACCCTAGAGAACAACCACAAACGGCACGGCAATGTCAAATGCGGCGCGCCGCCGCCGCGCCGCCGCCCGTCATAAACCTGTGCTGCGCCTGTATTCCTCAACAGTCACCAGCAAGGCGCGGATGCCCGCAAGGCTGCGGTGGGACAAGAATGAGTAGACAGTAGTGTTCTCTTTTTGCCATCCGGGAGTCAAGTTCGGCGTGGCCACAATATCTGGTAGGCCGGCTTGCGTGTTGTCCACTTGATTGTGGTTGCTGCTTGCGCGAGAATAAGGACGCCATGTCAGCCATCGAGATTCTACTGTTCGTCAATTACCTGAAGACGGAGCGCGGGTTCTCGAAGCATACGCTGCGCGCGTACATGAACGACCTGGACCAGTTCTGCGATTTCGTGGACCGCGGCGCGGCGGCGTTCGCGCATCCGTTCGGCGAGCCGCGCCCGAAGGCCTCTCTCGAGGCGCTGCACCGGGCCACGCGAAACGAGGTGCGCGCATTTCTGGCACACGTGCAGACCACGGGCGGCACGCCGCGCACGGCGGCGCGCAAGCTGGCGTCGCTGCGGGCGGCGTACAAGTTCCTGGTCCGGCGCGGCATGCTCGAGGACAATCCGGCGCAGGAAGTGAAATCGCCCAAGCTGAGCCGCGAACTTCCCGACGTGTTGTCGGTCCCCGAAGTGACGCAGTTGCTCGAAGCGCCGGACACGGCGGCGCCGCTGGGCGCGCGCGACCGCGCCTTGATGGAAACGCTTTACAGCAGCGGGATGCGCGCCGCGGAATGCGCGGGGCTCAAGGTCAGCGACCTGGACCTTGGCCGCGGCGTGGCGCGGGTGCTGGGCAAGCGGCGCAAGGAGCGAATCGCGCAACTGGGC
>JAGMZX010000244.1 GCA_018005585.1 Candidatus Hydrogenedentota bacterium
AACTGGTCGTATGCCGCGGCAATCCGTTCCACGAATCCGACATCGAGAATATGCATGGCCGGATTGCCCGCGTAATGCACGATGCCGCCGTGGCGGTCCGTGGCGAGCAACTGCGGGTACAGGTCGAGTTCGCTATATTCGATAACGCGGTATTCCCCGTCGCAGATGCAGTGCACACCCACGCCCTCGCGCATGGCCTCTTTCCGGTGCACTTTCGAGCTCATTTCCGCCTTGCGCGAGACGTGATAGCCGATAAACCAGGGGTCGGCCATATGGACGGCCCAGTTGTCCACCTGGAAATAGTACAAGGTGTCGATGCCGCGTTCCCGGGCGTGCTTCGTGCAGCCAGTGTCGACGAGGGCGGGTATGCAGCCGCCGTGCCCGTTAGGATTCATGGCTACGTGGCCGGGCGCGTCGAGCATGAAGAGACCCTCCGTGTTCACGCAGGGGACCATGCGCTGGCGGAAGGTAATTACGTCGCGCTCGTCAAGGCCGAAATAGCCGTTTTCCTGAAAATACTTGCGGGTAGCCGATTCGTTCGTGTCGCTGACCATCAGGTATAACGGCAATGCGCAGTCGTAGCGGCACTGAAGCGCGCGGATACGCTCGGCGTGGTAGTGAAAGATGCTCTTGCCGGTTACGGGCCCGATGGGGTAGGCGCCTTTCGGCCCGTCGAAGCCCAGGCGCGTGCCCTGGCCGCCCGCAACGATGACGATGCCGACGCGGTCGGCGCGCAGCGCGTCCATGCCCGCTTCGCAAGCTTCGCGCGCGTCGGGCCGGCCCTGGTCCGCGGGCGGAATGACGGGTATCGGCATGATTTCCGTGAAGGTTTCCGGCGGCGGCTCCTGACGGACCCATGTGTCGATGAGCCTATTCATAAACGGGAAATCAATGCTGTCGATCTGGGCGAGCAACCGTTCCCGACCGTCCGCGCCGAGCCGGTCCCAAAACCGGAACAAGTGTTCCTGGCCGAATTGCCGCGCGATGTCCTTCAGTTCCTGTTCGTCGCGTCCCGTCATAGTCTGCTCCAAGACTTGCCGTGTTTTGCCATTTCCTCGCGTTGCTGCCGGTTCGGCAGCAGGCTGGGGCGGGTGCCTTCCATCAACTCGAATTTCGAGCCGCAGCCGTCGCACAGGCCGTAGTCAAAATCAGGCTGTTCGAGCGGTTCGCCGCATTGGGGGCATGCCGGCTGGGCGCGCGCGTAGAGCGCCTCGGGCCGTTCAAAGGCCGTGCCGCAGCAGGGGCACTGGCGCAGCATGGCGGCGCGCCGCCAGCACCTGGTAAACATGCGCTCCGCGTCACAGATGCGGCAGTAGGCCGTGTGACCGACGATGGGAAATGTCTGGTCTCCGGTGTCGCCAGACTGGCCGTCTCGCTTTCTGCCGAGTCCGAACAGTGCCATTCCATGCCTTCCTATCCGTTACCGGCTTCCCGGGGCTCACCGTGCAACGATGACACGCACACCGATCCGCTCCTGATAGGTCTTTCCGCCGGTCAGCACGGCGAACCGCACTGTGCCCTCATACCGCCCCGCCGGGGCATCGGGCGAAACCGAGGCGGTCAACACCGCGGTATTGGGCGCGTCGCCCGGCGCGGCGTCCAGAACCACATGCGCAGCGTCCACGTTGAAATCGCGTATCTCGACGGGGGCTTCGCCCGTCACCAGAACGTCCGCCCGGGCGCCCGGCTGAGCCGCGGTAACAACGATGGCGAGGACCTGGGGCGGCGCGGGCTCGAACGCGTACGGAGCCTCTACTTCTGCTGTTACCTGTATAGGAAGTATTGGAAGACGCTCGATATTCGTCTTGAGTTCGAGAAAGCGCACGTAGGGTCCCGGCGGGGCCTGCTCGCCCACGGTCGCGGTGATCTCGAACTCCGCCTTGTCCGGGGCACTCCAGCTTTCAGGCGGTTTCCGGCGCCATTCGACCGTCAAATCCTCCGTCGCGCCTGTCCCGGCCCCAGCGCCTTTGACCATGACGCCCGCGATCTCGAGCGGGTTCTGCTGCAGCTGCCGCACGAGGACGGTCTGCGAAGTCACGGCGCCCTTGGAGACCGTTCCGAAAGCGACTTTTTCCGGGATAACCGCAAACTCGGGCTCGATATCCGCCACTACGTTAATATTGACGCGCGGCTCATCAGGGTCATTGGAAAAAACGGTGAGCGTCTTTCTCACGTGAAAGTCCGCAATGCGCCTGGGGTCGATCATGACCTCGACGGCGCCCTCGCCGCCCGGCGCCACCACGCGGCCGGACTCCGGAACACGGCCCTGCGTACACCCGCAGGTGGTCCGTACATCGCCCAGCCGGAGAGGCGCTCTTCCACGATTATAAACTTTGAACCGAGTCTCGAATATGCCCGAGTTCGGGATGGCGCCCACGTGAAGCTCGGGCGTCTCCAACTCGATATCGGCGACGAGCGAGGGGTCCGCGCCCACCGGCGGCAGCGACCCCGACGCCGGCTCATTCCGCGCCGTTCCCGGCGCGGGATTCTGCCACGCCGCGTAGAGCACGAATGCCCCGGCCAGCGCCAGTACAATCACCAAGACAAGACCGCCATGCAACCGCATATCTCGCTCATCCGGCTTTCAGTTTTACGCCAAAGCGCCGTTCCGCTTCCGCCAGTTGCCGGACCAGGTTTTCGTATACCGCATCGCTCACTGCCATGTCGAGTTCCATGCCCATCAGCAGAGCGCCGACCACGGGCTCAAACACCGGCACAACCGCTTCGGCGTCCGGGCACTCCCGGTGAATTACCGTGCGCATGGCGTCCGCGAGCACGGGGCTGTCGCCCTTGAACACACTGCCCGCCATCACGACTCTGAAGGTATCGCCGGCCATGGCGAGCTTGCGGGCGCACGCGTTCACCATCTCGCCCAAGTACCGTCCGCCCCATTCGAGGATGGTGCAGGCCGCCGCGTCGCCCAGCCGGGCCGCGTCAAAGACAAGCTTGGCCATGGGCTGTAGGTCGTCGTAAGACAACTCGCGCCTGTATAGCTTGTGAAACAGCTCCTCGACATCGGAACAACCGGAACGCTGGACGAAGAGGTCCGTCAACAGGGTCGGCGGCGTGATGCCGTCGCGGGCGCGCCAGACGGCTTGTATGCCCTCGACGCCGATGCTGGACCCGCTGACCTTGTCGCCAAACTCTTCGCCGAGGCCGCCCACGCGCGCGTCGCGCCCTTCCCGGTTGATGCCGGCGCAGACACAGCCCGTGCCGCAGGCGATGACGATGCCGTAAGGCTCGCGAAGACCGCCGCGCAGCCCGGCCATGCTATCGTTGCGGAACACGCGGGGCCGGTCTCCGAAAATGGGCGTAAAGATCTCCCGCTCGAGCATGACATAATCTTCGGGCAGGTCGGCGCCGGCTATCCCCATGCCGATGCCGCTGATATCGTCAAGCCGGAGCGACGCCGCAGCCAGCGCCTCATCGATAGCCCGCCGGTTCTCCGCGGCTGCCGCTTCGACGCCACGGACTTCATAGTTGCCCGCGCCGGCCCGGCCAAATCCAAGCGCCCGGCCTGTATCATCGCCAACCAGGCAAAACGTTTTCGTGCCGCCTGCGTCCAGACCCAGGTAGTATCGCATGGCTTCAATAACCGCTTTGCGTTTGTTCATGGGAAAAACGCGCGCGGGAACAGGGTCCCGCGCGCGTCGTGTTATGCGTGAATTGCGGTCAGCTTTCGCCGCGGAGTTTCTTCAAGTCCATTCGCGCTTGGTCGGCGGCGGGCGTGGTCGGGTAGCTGTTGATGACCTCCTCCAGCAACCGGGACGCCTCGTCCACCTGTCCGAGCCGCGAATGCGCCACCGCCTGGTTGTGCATGGCGAACGGCACTTTCGTGCTTCCCGGATACTCCGTGCGCAGGCGCTCGAACTCGCCAATGGCCTCCTGATACCTGTTGAGGTTCAGGCAGCACTTCGCCTTCCAGAACTGGGCGTTTGCCCGCAGATCCGAATCGGAATACTGGCGCAGAAAATCATCGAAGGAGCGCAACGCGGCCTCATAGTCCTCGTTGGCAAAACTCCGCTGCGCATTCTGATACGCCACCTGCGGGTCCCCCGCGGACGGCGCCGGCGCCGCCGGAACAGGCTGAGGCGCCGGTACCGGCGCGGGCGCGGGCGGCGGCGCCACAGGAACAGGTTCGGGAACTGGCGTGACATCGGCAGGCGCCACACTGGGCGGCGGCGAAACGGGCGCAGGAGGCGGCTGTACCGGCGGCGCGGTCATGGCGGTCACCGGTGGTTCCGAAGGCGGATTGCTCCACTCCGGCCCTATGATCTCGACCTGCGCGCCACCAGGCACCGGCGCCCCCGCGGCGGGGGCGCCTCCGGGTGCGGAAGTCAGGTTCCAAACCCGGTACGCCTGCGCCTTGAGCTCGTTGAGCGAACGTTCAATACTCTCCAAACGAACCTGGTTCTCCTCGGACATGGAACGGAGGGTTCGCGTCTCCTGGTCGGTTTGCTCGACGCGCGCACTGAGTTCCGCGGTGGTCTCGTTCAATTTCGTGATCGTCGTGTCCATCTCCTTGTCCAGATTCGTGACACGACGATGGATGTCGCTAATGGTCGCCTGGGTCTGCGAACCGCCCGTGGCGCAACCCGACACCGCAACCGCGAACAAGACCGCTCCCAAGGGAAAAACACAGGTCCGTATCATGGCGTTCGTTCCTAGCGCGCTTGCGCCCGGTTGAATTCCGCCCGGCGATTGTACCGCCACGCAGACTCATCGTGGCCGTCGACAGCCGGGAATTCTTCGCCGAAACTGATCGTGATCAAACGGTCGCCGGAAACGCCGAGTTGAATCAGGTGCTCGCGCACAGCCAGCGCGCGCCGTTCGCCCAGCGCCAGGTTATACTCCTGCGTGCCGCGCTCGTCGCAGTGGCCCGCGACCTGAATGATCACGCCCGGCACCTGCTTGATCTTTTCCGCGTTCTCGCGCAGGGTGGCCAGTGCATCAGCGCGCAGCGCCGAACTGTCATAGTCGAAGTAGATCGGCTTCAGGCCCTTGTCGGGACTGAACAGCAGGGCTTCCTGGTCGAGACCCGGCTGGCCTTCGCCCGTGGTCGATTCCATGCCCGTGGAGCCGGCGCCCATGTCCGGCTCGATGACGGGCTGCTTGCGTTTGCAGCCGCTTGTCGCCGTCAGGGCAAGAACCAGACCCACTGCGCACACTACATACGTCATACGGTAATACTTGCTCATACGTTCCTCCCGGATATTTGGTTATTGAAGGGT
>JAGMZX010000245.1:0-3153 GCA_018005585.1 Candidatus Hydrogenedentota bacterium
AACGACTGGGACGCGAGCAAGTGCCGGAACGCCGAGAATTGGAGCGGCGCGAAGACGTGCGGGGTGTGGTCATATGCGGAGGGATGCAGTCCATGGGGGATATACCAGATGTCGGGGAACGTATACGAATGGTGCGCGAACTGGTATGAAAGCGGGGCATATGGGTGCTATCGGCGCGGCGACCTCGCGCCGCCCGCGAGCGGGCAGTATCGGGTGTTGCGGGGCGGGTCTTGGGACGATGTCGGCGGCATGGGCGTCTTCCGCTGTGCGCTCGGCGACTTCCGTGTCCCGGCGGGGCGCGACGACGACATCGGTTTTCGCTGCGCCAGGACGGTTCTATGATTACCCTTTGTGCCGCGAGCGAAGCGAGCGGCCGGATTTTTTCGCGGAGCCCGCAGGTTGTTGCCGCGCGGTCATTGACCGGCGGATGGTGACCGGCCGCGGCGCCACCTCACGCCCTATGCGCCGCGCGCGCAGACGCACCGAGCCAGCGCGGCGTCCCTATGGTTTCGCGGGAACGGCGGGCGCGGCAATGCGTTCCATGCGCGGCAACGGTCCGACCAGCGGTTTCACGTAGGCCCGAAAGGCTTCCGTAACATCGCTGCCTGAGGCTGAGATGAATTCGTCCGGCATGTGGCGGCTCTTTTTCGCGACGGTCTCCAGTGGCGTCAGGAAATACTCGACCGCGTAGTCGCCGATGCGCCGGATGGCCACGGAACCGTCCAGGTTGTGCCAGACGGCGTACTGGACGGCCCTCTCCGCGACTTCGCGTGCCTCAAAGCGGTCCCCTTCGCTTACGCAACCGGGGAAACTCCGCTGCAGGTAGCCGAACACGTCCGCGCGAAGCCGCTTGACGCTCTCGTCCCGTTCCAGCGCGTCCGTCAGCCGTTTGGCCACCAACGCGCCGGAAAGCAAGGGGTTGCCGAACTTGTCCACGTGTTCCCAATCCGCGCCGATTCGGTTACCCTCCGGGTCCTTGATGCCCTCGGACACGGCCACGACGCAACGCTTGTGCCTGTCATGAACCGCCTTTACATCCGCGACGAAGCGGCGTTCGTCAAAGGCCCGCTCCGGCAGGTAGATGAGGTGCGGCCCGTCGTCCGGGTATGTTCTGGCAAGGCAGGACGCCGCGGTCAGGAAGCCGGCGTCGCGCCCCATGACCACGCCGATGTACACGCCGGGCAGCGCCTGGTTGTCGAGATTGGCGCCCGCAAACGCCAGCGCGACAAAGCGGGCGGCCGAACCATAGCCGGGGCAGTGGTCCGTAACGAGCAGGTCGTTGTCGATCGTCTTGGGGATGTGAACAACCCGCAGTTCGTAATTGTCATGCGCGGCTTGCTTGTTGACGATGCTGCAGGTCTCCGCGCTGTCGTTGCCGCCGATGTAGAAGAAATACCGGACGCCGTGTTTCCGGAGCACTTCGAATATCCTGCCGCAGTATGCGTCGTCCGGTTTGTCGCGCGTGGACAGCAGCGCCGCCGCGGGCGTGAGCGCCGCGGCCTCGAGGTTGTGCGTGGTCGCCTCCGTCAGGTCAAGCAGTTCCTCGTTGACGATGCCGCGCACACCCTGCAAGGCGCCATACACGTGGCCAATCTGCGGGAACTTCCGTGATTCCACGACCACTCCCGCCAGACTCTGATTGATGACCGCGGTCGGGCCCCCGCCTTGAGCGACCAGAACATTGCCAGGAATTATCTCGCGCATGAGCCGTCCCTTTCCGGAATGCTTCGGTTGACCACCACCCTTCCCGCCCCCCAGCCAAGCATATCCTTTTGCCTTGGATTATCCAATTGAACAGCCCGCGAACCCGGTGCGCCTGCGAACCACGGATTGCTGTCGCGTCCTACCGGTCATCTTGCGGACCGTCAATCGTGGCCCTGTTTTGCAGGTACATGGCCTTGAGGAACGCAATGTGCCTGTTGCTCAGCGATTTCAGGATGGTCCCCCCGCAGGTGAACGCGTGGGTCACGTCTTCAATCCTGCCGTAGGTTTCCAGGGCCTTCCGCCCCTCGCCGCCGCCAACATAGACCGCAACACCGGCTTCCGTCAGTTCCTTGAGCAGCGCCATAAAGGTCTTCGTGCCTTCGGCGAAGGCAGGTTCCTCAAACTTGCCCAGAACTCCGTTATGGAAGAGGATGTGGGGTTCGGGCGCCCCTTGAACATCTTGGGCGTATTCCCTCAATATCCCGGCGAATAGCGTCCGGGTCTGGGGCCCGATGTCCATCTGGGCCTGTCCCTCGGGGACCAACCCGCTGACGGTTCCATTGCTCAGGACAAAGTCCACAGGCAACACGACCGCGATGTGGCCGTCCCGGCATTTCGTCAGGATCCGCTTTGCCTGTTCCGTTCTCTTTGCGGGGATATATGCCTTCTGCGAAGCATCGGTTTCCGCCAAACCCAGGTGGAAGTCGCCCCCTTCGAGTTGCGCCCGGGCCTTCTTGAGGGCCATCGCGATGGAACCGCCCGTGATGACCATCTTGACCGCGCCCCGGTCCACGATGCCCTCGAGCGCATCCAGCTTGTCAATTTTCAACCCGCTGAAAACCACGCAATCGGCCTTGCGAACCTCGCGGACATGCGTCTTCAGCTCTTCGGCGGTGTACGAACCGAACGCCGTGCGTTCCATGAGCAGCGGCACGACCGACGACGAGAAATCCGTGTTTGACGCGGCGATGGCTTCGTTGATTTCCACCGCCGCCAATCTGTCGCGAATGTCCTTCGCAACTGCGTAGAGCCGGGGCGCAACCCCGGCAAGCCCGGCCTCGTCGATGCCCCACAGCGCGGTTTCAAGGGCGTGCTTGCGGGTGTTCTCGAGCAGGAAAGCCGTGCCCGCTTCCGCAGCCGCAACATTGGCGACAAATGCGTCGTTCAGACGGCCCCCCTCTTCGTCCAGCCAATCCTCGACAAAGAGCACCTCGCGTCCGAGACGCCTGCGCATTGCGTCGCAAACCGGCCCGGTCGAGTTTGCGCGGTCACGGCCAATATGGCCGAATACGACCGGCTTCCAACCCTTTTCGCAGCACAACGCAATCGTTGGCGCGCAGGCCTCAATCCGCGCGGTGTCCTTCACCTTGCCGTCCTTGACGGAGGTATCGAGGTCGGCGCGCACCAGGACGGGGGTCCCCGCGGGCATATCCGAGAGATCGGCCACAC
>JAGMZX010000245.1:3253-5174 GCA_018005585.1 Candidatus Hydrogenedentota bacterium
TCCGGTTTGACCTCTGGAATTTGCAGGGATTGGACGGCGTCCCGTGACGCGTTTGGCAAAGAAGGCAAGTTGGCCATTGTTCAAGGCACTGATGCGGGGCGTCTGGATACCCGCCAAACAGGGCGCATAGACCGTCTGTCAAGGTGCAATACGTGAAGTCGGGGTTGCCGAAATGGCGCGACTGTTGGAGTTCCTGCAGCGCGTCTCTTTTGCCATTACAGTTCCGGATGATCGGGCAATTCCAGGATGAGGTGTTCGAGCATATACCCGTCGTCCGAAGACAACCTGTCCGGGACCGATGACATGCCGATGCGGCGCAGCAGCGGTGGAAGAACCTCGGCCTCGTAGTTGGAAAGAAGCCACGCCATATTGAGCCACAGCCAACAGCATATTGCCGCCGGCCACCCGCGCTCGGTCAACATTAGAGACAGGCCGTCTTCCGCTGCCTTGAAGAACGGTGGAACATCGCCAACAACTTGTGCGAGAAGCCAGAGGCCAAGGCAACTCGAACTCAGTAAGACAAAAGACATTGCCCGTCTGTGCGGCCAGCCCCGGTAGCCAACCAATGAATACGGCAGAGGCGCCAACATATAGAGCACGCAGGTAATCACAATGCAGCAAAGAAAGACGCCCAGGCCTTTCCAAAGCGCGGCCCAGACAATCGGGTTTCCGGGTGTCTCGGGCATCGCCAGGACTAGGGACGGCAGGAACAGGCAGAAAGCAAGGACCGGTATCGACCCAAGCAGTCTTCCAACGAGGTAACCTCCCAATACGCATATCCCGCAGAGGAGTCCGCATCCTGCCAGGCCGCCGTAAGCTTCGGCGGCCGCGGGGTCCCAGCGTTCGAGCCCAACGAACGACAAGACAGTCAAGAGCAGCGCAAAGCCCCATAGGGCGCCGTAGAAGTGGAGTAGCTTCCGGAACATTCCATGTTGGACGAGCCTGCACCATAACGTCACTTGAGCTGCCTTACGAAAATAGCCCATTTCTGGTTCCCTCAATTCTGGAGTCATTCGCCACGCCTGGCTTCACTTTCGCACAACCAGCCGCTGTTCGCGCTGCTGCAAACCCGAGTGGATGGCGGCACCCCCTCTCTTGATTCGCGCAGTCCATCATAGCGGTTGTGTCGGGGCCTTGCCAAGGCAGCAGAGAGTTCCCCCGTGGGTAACCCATCAACCGGAGAACCATATGCGTGAAAACCGCCTGTGCGGGTCACTCAAGGAGGATGAAGAGCATGGACATGATGTCTGACGTGGCACGGGCGTCCCGCCCGTGCAAGTCGTCAGACAGCCCAGGTGCATGGGCAAGATGCCCATGGCACGGTGGCACGGGCGTCCCGCCCGTGCAAGTCATCAGACAGCCCAGGTGCATGGGCAAGATGCCCATGGCACGGTGGCACGGGCGTCCCGCCCGCGCAGGAAAAGCATGGCCCTCGCCCCGGCCTTTGAGCAGGCGACACGGGCATGGTATATATAGTGCGTTACCGGAGGGTAGACGTATGAACCGGGGGCACTTTATCCGCTGTCTTTTGTGTCTTGCGCTGGCGTGCGCCGGCGCCGCGGCGCAGCGCGGTTCCGGGGGCACGGCGGCCGGACCCGCGCCGCAGAAGTGGGCCGTACTCGTCGGGGCTGGCGAGACGCGTCCGCCGGTGGTGGTGGCGCCCCCGGCGCCGCCGCAGGAGCCGGAGCCGGGCGAGGTGCGGGTGTTCGAGGGGGGCGAGTTTGCGTGGATACCGGCGGGGACCTTCGAGATGGGCTCGAAGCTGAGCCCTGAGCGGGTCATCGCTACGTACGGCGGCGAGGCGGAAAGTAAGCAGTTTCACGAAGGCGAACACCCTCGGCATACGGTGACGCTGACGCGGGGATTCTGGCTGGCGACGAAGGAGGTGACGGTGGGGGAATTTCGGGCCTTCGCGGACGCG
>JAGMZX010000246.1 GCA_018005585.1 Candidatus Hydrogenedentota bacterium
ATCACACACCCGTATCCCCACGTGCGACTGAAAACGTCATAACCCAAGGCAGGAGCCCGGTGCGGTAATGCCGCTCGCCGGGATCTGTGCGGGGGGTGGCCCGCAAGGGCCATCCCTACCGCGAATGGGGTAGCCCGCCGGCAGTGCGCTGGGGGTGCGCGCCACCGGCGGGCGATGGGCTCTACCTTGTTCGGGTAGATGGAGGAATGCGCGGACTCAGTACGAATACGCCGGTTCCCGCTTCATCAGCAGGGCGGCAAGAAGGTAGACAAACACCACCGGGAAAAACCCGGTCAGGACGAACGTGCCGAGCACGATCGCCCGCAGCCAGAACAGCGACAGGTCGAAGTATTCGGCAAGGCCGCGGCACACGCCAAACAGAAAGCCGTGGCGCGACCGGTACAGGCCGGGCCGCCAGGTGCTGCATTCATACGCCATCGTCGTTTCCTCTCTCAACGCGGGTTGTGCGGCGCCGGGGCCGCGCTCAGCCGGCGGATGCCTTGAGGGCTTCCAGTTCCTCCTCGATCTCGGCGTCGGCCCCGAGCCGGGCGAATTCCTCTTCCAGGGAGGGACGCCGCCCGTAATTCACCAAGTCGGCCTCGGCCTCCATGCGCTCGATGCGGTGTTCGAATTCGTTGAAACGCTCCATGGCGCGCGACGTGTCGAGCCGCCGCAACTGGTGCTGGGCGCGGTGGTGCTGCCCCGCGCGCACATGGCGCTGCACAAGCAGGCGCTTCTTCTCGATGACCAGCTTCAGCTTGGCCTCGAGCGCGTCGATGTCCTGCTGATAGTGGGCGAGCATGGCATCGGTCTGCGCCAGCTCCTGCTCGAGCGCGCCGGCGCGCGAAGCATACCGCCGCTTCTCGACCAGGGCTTCGCGGGCCAGATCGTCGCGGTCTTTGCCGACCGCCATCCGCGCCCGGTCGCCCCAGGCTTGCGCGCGCTCGCGCACGCGGCCCAGTTCCAGCTCGGCATCGCGCCGGGCCGCCAGCGTGCCGTTCCGGGCCGCCGTGACGCGGCCCAGCGTCTCTTCAATCTCGCGCGCCATGAGGCGGATCATCTTGTCGGGATTCTCCGCCCGGTCCAGCATGGCGTTGACGTTCGAGTTCACGATGTCGCGTGTGCGTGTGAAGACGCCCATGACAAGCCTCCTTGTGTGTTCCTTACATGCTGCCGCTCTGGACGGCTTCCATCGCCGTAGCGAGCGCCAGAGTCTTTGCGAACCCTGCATGCGCGAGCGCCACCGCGGTGCGCCGGATGCCCCATCGGGCGCGGTCCGGCGTCTGCCGCGGCTGCTCGCCGGTCTGCGGGACCGCGCTCCACGTATGCGCAAGCGCGGCCTCAAGAACCAGCCGCGACAGGTCCTCGAACGCCTCCGGGGCGTCAAAAAAGACCTCGATGCCCGCGAGAAACTGGTCGGGAGCCGCCGTCGGACGGCACCAGGCGACCCGGCCTTTCAACTCGGCCGCCTCGACCGGGTTCGCCACGCTGAATACCCGCACCAGCACCTTCCGCCCGGGCGCAAGGTACCGGCCCAGGCGCATCGACAGGCCGCGGTGACTCACCTCACGGCAGCACCCCGTGCCCGACGCACCCGCGCCATGGAAGTATTCAACTCTCGTGCTGAACGGCACGCGCAAAAAGCGGCGCTCGTCCGCACTCATCCGGTTACTGACAGTCTCGACCATTGTTCTTCCCCGCATGTCTATTGTGGTTCCTGCTATTGCAAGGGCCTTGCCAACGGGTCTCTTCACACATAACCCTATAGCTTAGGGTGGCTTATGCGCACCGGGCCCAACACGTTCCGCTTGACGGAGTTGGCGAAAAACGCTATTGTTTGGTGAAAATCCGCAAAACAGAGGGGCGCCAGACCATGATGGAACCGGATCGCGACCGGCAGCGCGAGGAGATCGAGGCCGCCATCCCCGAGGTGCAGGAGGCGTTGGGGCAATCCGAGGCATTTCTCGCCTTTCAGGAGCATTTGTCGCGCGCGGCCCGCGTCGATCGGCCCGTGCTCATCCTTGGTGAACGCGGCACCGGCAAGGAACTCGCCGCAACCCGGCTCCATTTCCTGTCAAAACGGTGGCAACAGCCGTTCGTGGCCTTGAACTGCGCCGCGCTGACCCCCTCGCTCATCGAATCCGAGTTGTTCGGCCACGAAGCCGGCGCGTTCACGGGCGCGACCGGCCGCCGGGCCGGACGCTTTGAAATGGCCAACCAGGGCACCCTGTTTCTCGACGAAATCGGCCTCATTCCGCTCGAAACCCAGGAGAAGATCCTGCGCGCCGTTGAATACGGCGTGTTCGAACGGGTCGGCAGTTCCCGCCCCGTCCGCGTGGACGTTCGGATCATCGGCGCGACCAACGCCGACCTGCGCACGCTGGCGAGCGCGGGCCGGTTTCGCCAGGACCTGCTCGACCGCTTGTCGTTTGAAGTGCTCCATTTGCCGCCGCTGCGCGTGCGCCAGGAAGACACCCTGCTGCTCGCGAACCATTTCGCCGCGCGGATGGCCCACGAGCTGGGCTGGGAAGAAGTGCCCGAATTCAGCGACGAGGCGCTCCTGGCGCTCGAAAGCTATGCCTGGCCCGGCAATGTGCGCGAACTCAAAAACGTCGTTGAGCGCAGCGTCTATCGCGCGGGTTCCGCCTACATCGAATCCATCGTGTTCGATCCCTTCGCGGGCGCGTTTGCGCCGCCCGCCGGGCCCCCGCCCGAAGCGTGCAAGACGCCCGCCGCCGGCCCGCCCGCCCCGGCGCCATCCTGGCCTCCGCCGGGCCCTTCGCCCGCCGCGGACGAAGACCGCCCCTACGCCGAGGTGCTCCGCGACGTCGAGGTGCGCCTCTTGCGCCGCGCGCTCCGCCGCTGCCAGTTCAACCAGAAAAAAGCCGCCGAGAGCCTGTCGCTGACCTACCACCAGTTCCGCGGCCTGTACCGCAAATATCAGGACGACCTCCAGGAATAACCGGCGCGGCAATCTGAGGGCCGCTCGTCTACCGCAAGCGGCATTCGCGCAAGGGTCTGTGTATAATACGGCCTCTATGTTCAGAGGGGATGCGTTCATGAAAACCCTGGTATCGGTGGTCGTCCCGTTCTATAACGAAGAAGCCAACGTGCCGTTGCTTGCCGCGAAAATCGGCGGGGTCTTCGCCGGGCTGGCGGACTACGATTACGAGTGCCTGTTCGTCAACGACGGCAGCACGGACGGCACCCGCGCCGCGCTGGATACCCTCGCCCAGGCGAACGCGCGGATCCGGACCGTGCACCTGGTGGCGAACCGGGGCCAGTCGGCCGCGCTGGTGGCGGGGATCCGCCGCGCCCGGGGCGCGTACATCTTCATCCTCGACGGCGATCTCCAGAACGATCCCTGCGACTTTCCCAGAATGCTCGAACTGCTCCAGGAATACGATTGCGTGTGCGGATACCGGGCCCACCGCCAGGATTCGTGGGTGCGGCGGATGTCCAGCCGGATCGCCAACCGCACCCGGGCCCTGTTTGTGCCGACCGGGACCCGCGACGCCGGCTGCGGCAGCAAGGGATTCCGCCGCGCGTGCGCGCCGCATATCGTGGCCTTCAACGGCGCCCACCGCTTTCTCGATACGGTGCTCGTCAATGCGGGCTTCACCGTAACCGAGTGCCCGGTGACCCACCATCCCCGGCAGCACGGCGTGTCCAAGTACGGCATCCACAACCGGCTCTGGCGGGGCATCTACGACCTTATCGGAGTGCGCTGGCTGTGCAAACGCTACGTGACGTTCGAGGTGGAAGGGGAAGACGGGCATGGCTGATCCCGCCGCGGTCGAACCCTCGCTGCTCTGGTATGTCCTCGGCGTCCCCGCGAGCGTGATCTTCTATGGCCGTTTCTACGTCCAGTGGATCGTCTCGGAGATCCGGCGCAAGAGCGTCATGCCGATCTCGTTCTGGTACATGAGCAGCCTGGGCTCCCTCATGCTGCTGGTGTACGGCGTCGTCACCATGTCGGCCCTGGGAACGCTCAGCCACTGTTTCAACATCGCGGTATACAGCCGCAACCTGATCCATATCTGGCGCGAGAAGGGCAAGCTGTCCGCCGCGGTCAACATCGGAGTGCATGCATTCGTCGCCGTGGTCATCCTGGCCTCCGTGGGCGTGACCGCCTGGACCTGGTGGCACGTCTATGACCGTACCAGCGCCGGTCCGAGCGGCGAACTGCAGAAGACGGCCGTGTGGCTCGGCGTGGGCGTGCTGGGGCAGGCCCTGTTCGCCATGCGGTTTCTCGTGCAATGGGTGGCCACCGAACGGCGCAAGAAAAGCGTGGTGCCCACCTCGTTCTGGTGGCTGAGCCTGGTGGCCTCGGCGCTCATGTGCGCGAGTTTCACGCGCGAGCGCGAATGGGTGTACGCCGTGGGCATCGCCGCGACCCTGTTTATCTACGCCCGCAACCTGTGGCTCATCTACGCGTACGGAAACGAGAGCGCGGAAGCCGGCGACTGACGCAGGCGCTTTCTTCCCACGCGGGTATTTGCTAGGGTACAGGGCGTATGACGCGGCCGGACACGACAACGGTTGCCGGGTCCGGGCGCTGGTGAAAGGCAATACGCATGAAATTCGTCACACTGATGGGGAGTCCGCGCAAAGAAGGCAACACCGCCACCGTGCTGGCCTGGGCGGAAGAAGAACTGAGGGCGCAGGGGCACGAGGTCGACCGCATCGACGTCATCGACTGCACGATCGGGTATTGCGACGGGTGTTTCCGGTGCCAGGACGCCGATGGCGGGCCCGGGTGCCCGCTCGAGGACGATGCCAACGTCATTTTCAGGCGCATCGTCGAGGCCGACGGGTTCATCCTCGCCTCCCCGCTGTATTGCTGGGGGTTTTCCGCGCCGCTCAAGGCGCTGCTTGACCGGAGCGTGTGCCTGGTCAAGCGTCCGGCCAGCGGCGACCCGGTATACCTGCTCGGGGGCAAGCGCGCGGGACTCCTGGTGACGGCCGGCGGACCGGACGAGGGCAACGCCGACCTGATCACGGAAGTGTTCAACCGGTTCACGGAATATCTGGGATGCGAACGAGCGGGCCGGCTGGTGGTGCCCTACTGCCGTCTGCAGATGGAGCTGGGGCCGAACGTGGAGGTGCAGGCGCGCGACTTCGCGCAAGATATGGTGGAATAGGGGGGCCGTATGCGAAACAGAGAGCAC
>JAGMZX010000247.1 GCA_018005585.1 Candidatus Hydrogenedentota bacterium
AATCGGGGCACGAGCGTTGCACGGCGCAGCCGCCGGAAGGTATTATCGTTTTTCTGGAGTTTGTTGCCGCGAGTGAAGGAAGCGATGCCAAGGAGGTTATCACATGGCAAGGGAACAATCCCCGAACAACGTGAGTCGGCGTACATTCATCAAGCGGTCGGCGGGGGCCGCGTTGGGGGCGACGGTGGCCACGAACGCCGGCGCGCAGGTGTATAAATCGATCTTTCCGCAGACCGTGATAGGCGCGAACGAGAAAATCTACACGGGCCATATCGGCACGGGCGGCATGGGCCGCGCGAACCTCGGCTTTGTCATGCAGCGGGACGACATGGAGATCGTGGCGATCTGCGACCTGTACCGCAAGAACCTCGAGCGGGGCGCGCAGATGGCGTCCCAAAAGTTCCCCAATATCACGAAGCATCACGATTTCCGCGAGATCCTCGAGAACAAGGACGTTGACGCAGTCGTCATCGCGACGCCGGACCACTGGCATTGCCTGTGCACCCTGTTTGCCGCGGACGCGGGCAAGGACATCTACTGCGAGAAGCCGCTCTCGACGACCATCGAGGAAGGCCGCGCGATGATTGAGGCCGTGCGCCGCAACAACGTGGTCTTCCAGGGCGGGAACATGCAGCGCAGCGGCGCGCACTTCCAGGAAGCCGTGGAACTCGTGCGCAGCGGCTACATCGGCCAGGTGGGCAGCGTCGAGGCCTTCATCCAAGACGAGGAAACGGTGGATGGCATCGGCATGGGCGACGACGACCAGGCGAAGTGGGAACAAGAAGGACTGGACTGGGAATTTCACCAGGGCTGGGTCGAGCACAAGCCGTTCAATACGAACCGCTGGATATACAACTTCCGCTGGTTCCTCGATTACTCGGGCGGCAAGATCACGGACTGGGGCGCGCACCTGATCGACGCGGCGCTCTGGGGCATGGGCGACGCCGAGAAACAGCCGGTTTCCGCCTGCGCAATGGGCGGCAAGTACGTGGTACACGACAATCGCACTACGCCGGACACGCTCGACGTGGTCTGGGAGTACGACACGTTCACGCTGAAGTTCACGAACCGCGTTTGGAACCAGTTCCTGCCCGAAGGCTTCCAAAGCCATGGCGTGCTGTTCCACGGCACCCTCGGCACGCTGCGCGTGGACCGCAGCGGCTACGAGGTCTACCCCGTGAAGAACAACGGCGGCTGCGAGCCCAAGAAGGGCGGGGCCACCCCGCTGAACGAGCCGCACTGGGAGAACTTCTGCCAGTGCGTCCGCGAGCGCAAAGACCCGATCTCGACGGTCGAACTGCTGCACAACACGACGCGCACCTGCCACATGGGCACGTGTTCGTACGTGGCCGGCGGGCGGCTCTTCTGGGATCTCGAAACGGAACACTTCAAAGGCGACGATGAAGTGGCGAAGAAGGGCAACGCCTGGGCGTATCGCCCCTACTTGAACGGCTGGTCCCTGAAGGCCCCGTACCGGACCGCGTAATCCGCCGCGCGAGAGTTTGGCGCCCCGGGGCCAGGTTCCGGCCCCGGGGCGTTTTCCTTGACTCTGCGCGTTCCGTCTATTCGGTTCCCGGCGCTGTCCTGCGGCGCGCGGCCAAGGCCGCGCCGAACGCGCTGACAAACGCCACCAGCACGACCAGGCCCATGCCCTCGAGGGAAGGCAGGGCCGAGGCATCCGTGCTGCCATCCAGCAAGGGGTTCAACGCCGCGACGACGAAGTCTTCCCGGTCCAATCCGGCGGTTACCGTGTTGGCGGCTTCCTGGCCGTTGGAGAGAGCATCGCCATCGGGGTTCCCATTCGGCGACAAGGGCTCGCCGAAGGCCTTATCCACCGCCCCGGCCACCTCATAGGTTCCGGTCAGGGACAAGTTGCCCGCCGCCACGGCCTGGAGTTCGCTGCTGACCGAGAGCAGCGCCGCCAACACGTTCTCATAGGGCGCAAGAACCGCATACGCCGGTTCGGCCTGCAACGCCGCCAGGTTGTGCGTGAACGCACAGACCGTCGCTTCGTGCAGCGCGCCATTGCGGCGGCAGAGCACCTCACGCAACAAGGCAACCTCCCAGCTGTCGATGGTCCCCGTCAGGTCCAGGTCGGCGGTGGCCCAGTCCGCACCGAACAGGGCATAAGCCGCCACACCTTCGGCGTCAAAGTCCGGGCACGGTCCCGCCCAAGGACACGGCTCTCCTTCGCCCTCTCCTTCACCCTCTCCTTCACCCTCTCCTTCACCCTCTCCTTCGCCCTCGCCGCTCAGGGGGCACTCGCAACCGAAGTGGAGTTCCCACCCGGAAAGCGACCCCGTCTCGAAGAAGTCGACGGTCTGTATTCTGAGCAACCACGTGCCCGCCGCGTTGATGCCATTGAACGCGGAGAGGTTCGACTGCGGACGGAAACAGCCCGTAAACGGGGCCGCGCCTGCGCCGATGGCCGTGCCGGCCTCGTCGTCCAGCACCGTATCGGAGAAGCCGCCCGTACCGCCGACGCCGGTGAACAAGGTAATCTCCGTGCCCAGCGGCGAACGCAGGTCTACAATCAGGTCCCCGTTAAACGCATAGTTGATATCGAGTTTGACGTTCAGGTCGCTGACAACGAGCGGCCCGGGCACGACCAACGTGGATTCGGTCACCGGGTTGGCCAGAAAATCGATCGGGGCCGGCACGTCCATGCTTGCAAACGTGACGCATTCCCCCTCTCCTTCGCCTTCGCCTTCGCCTTCACCCTCGCCCTCGCCTTCCCCAGGCTGGAGCGTCCAGCCGATGTCGAGCATGGCGTCTCCCGTCACGTCGATATTCGTGTACACGTCCGTGAGTATAGGCTCCATGAGCAGGTCCGGCGTGTGGCCCACATCCCAGTGCGAAATACTGGAACCAAGCTCATACGGACTCGGGGCGTACATCTCGACCTCGCCCTGAGCATTCACGAACGGGGACGGACTGGTAATCCCCGCGCCGATAATGTTGGCGCCTTTCCAGTACACCTCGCCGCTCGTGACGGCGGACAGCCGCTCGGCGTTGCTCATGGCGGTGAAGTTCTTGTTCACCACGCCGGCGCGCTTCAGATTCCTCGAGTACGTGTCGGGAAACCCGTCAAAAAAGCCGCCTGTGCTGGGATCGACCATGTCAAAGAAGCCGAAGGCATGGCCGAATTCGTGCAGCGCAACGGAAACGAAGTCCACCGTCAGCGCGGGCGCGTTGCCGTCTGTCCCATAATAAAAGGACACCGAACCCAGCGCGACCGGTCCGTCTACGTCCGAATTGAACACCGCCGCCATGTGGAAGCCGGCGTTCGGTCCGCTCGTCGGCGTGACGCTGAACCCCATGAGCTGGCTCGCCAGCGGCACGGGATACCACGTGCCCGTCAACGGCAGACCCGGGTCGTCGCGCACGCTGGCCGTCGATCCCGCCTGCCCCAGCACGGCGCTTACCGCGTCGCCGCCAAGCGGGTCAAACGAGGCTTTCAGGGCAAGGTCAATCGTGCCGTCCAATTGGCTGGCCCAGACATCCAAGGCGTGTTCGAGCGCTGCCCGGCGCTGCGCGCCGAGCGTGGCGTCGTTGAACCCTTCCCCGGCGCTGTCCGCATAAGTGATATTGACCTGGAACGCCGCCCAGCCGGACGGTGCGGCCAACAGGAGCGCCCCCATCGCCGCCAGCGGGCATAAATAGCGCGATATCATGGCTATTCCTCCTGCTCTTCCGCCGCTGCGGCGCTGGAACCGGCGGGCACGCATTCGACGCTCACCGTGCCGTCCGGTCCGACATGCGCGATGGCCGCGTTCTGCCAGCCATCATTGAAATTCACCAGTACGCCGCCGCGCGCCGTGGGTTCGGTCGTGAAACGGCTGAACGACCGCGTCGTGCCCGCCTCCGGCGCGCGCGCCGCTTGCGGCGCGGCCGTGAGATTCCCCTTTTCGTCGACAAAAGCCTTGACACCCGGCTGCGTCTGCGAAGCTGCAGGCGCGTCGCCAGTCAGGGCAGCCGCGTCCGCCTCCGGCGAGGCGCCGGCGCCGCGCCAGAACAGCACAACCGAGCAGAACGCGGCTAACAGAGCACAGCACAACAGGAATCGGAAAGAAACTCGCATAAGGCTCCCTCCTTTTGAAAATGACGCCTGACCATCGACGCTCGGGCGGCCCTTGTGCCCGGACAACCTCGCTCCGCGGGCAAGAGCGCCCGAATCTAATCTGGAACCAAGCAACTGATAGAATTACGATAACCTATAAGCACGTTTTGGTCAAGAGACGGCGGCTGAGCCGGCGTAAGCGCAAGATCCCGCTTGCATGCCGGTAATTTTGCCGCGGCGCCCGCCAATACGGTACAGTCACACGCAACAGGACGCGTGCGCGCAGGGGCGCGCTTCCTGCAGACAGCACGCAAGGAATACAGCGCCAATGCCGCCAGAAAGAAGGAATCCGGACCCGCGGAAACGCGCGGAAATCCTGGCCGAAGTGCAGCGCACGCGCGAGCAGAGAGAGAAGGGCTACCGCGAACAGGCACTCCGGCTCTTCCCGCACGTGTGCGCGCGGTGTGGCCGCGAATTCTCCGGCAGGAGCCTGCGCGAACTCACCGTGCACCACAGAGATGGCGACCACCTCAACAATCCGCCCGACGGCAGCAACTGGGAACTGCTGTGTCTCTATTGCCACGACTACGAACATCAGACGCCGTATCAACATGCCCCGGGCGCGGGCTCGCCCCTGAACGCCGGCGTCGAACCGCTCACCTTCCAGGCCTTCGAGAGCCTGAAAGACCTTCTGCCTCCCGGTCCGCCAGAACCGGATGCCGATTCCCGCCAAGACGCATAACGCCCCCGCAACAGCGCGTGCCGCGGCTTTATACACGGCGCCATAATCGACGCCGCTTGTTCGCAGTTCAACCTTCAGATTGTCCGCGAAAAACCGCAAGCGGGCGCTTTGACTACGAACACGAAAATGATGTCGTTACCTGTAATACCGGAAGCGGGAGACTGAGTATCCGGACAGGGGACTGGCACAAGCGCGTCTTCGAGACGTGCCTGTCCCCGCCTCCCGGAAGTACGAACGCCCGGCGCAGCGCCCAGTGGCGCCGCGCCGCGCCAGCTTACGTAAACGTCACTTCAGAGTCCGGGGCAGAAACCGTCTTCGGTACCGTCCGCCGGACAGTGATGATACCCGCCGGAATTGTAGAACTGG
>JAGMZX010000248.1 GCA_018005585.1 Candidatus Hydrogenedentota bacterium
GAGTGGGAGGGGCGCTCGCCGCAGGACATCGACGATCAAATTACGTATCCGCTGACGACGGCGCTGCTCGGCATACCCGGCGTGAAAACGGTGCGCAGCTACTCGTATTTTGGCTTCTCGTCGATATTCATCATTTTCGAGGAGAAGATCGACTTCTACTGGTCGCGCAGCCGCGTGCTCGAGAAGCTCAGCAGCCTGCCCGCGGGCAGTCTGCCCGAGGGCGTCCAGCCGGCGCTCGGGCCCGACGCCACTGCGCTGGGCCAGGTCTTCTGGTACACGCTCGAAGGTCGCGATCCGGATGGCAAGCCCGCGGGCGGCTGGGACCTCGACGAACTGCGCAGCATCCAGGACTGGCACGTGCGCTACGCGCTCTTGAGCGCGGGCGGCATCAGCGAGGTGGCGTCTATCGGCGGTTTTGTGCGCGAGTATCAGATTGACGTGGACCCGGACGCGATGCGCGCGCACAACGTGATGCTTGAGGACGTGTTCATGGCGGTGCGCGCATCGAACGTGGACGTGGGCGCGCGTACGATCGAGGTGAATCGCGTCGAATACACGATCCGCGGTCTTGGATTCATCAAGAGCGTCGAAGATATCGAACAGATTGTCGTGCGGGTGGCGGATAACGTGCCGATCCGGGTGAAGGACGTGGCGACGGTGAGCCAGGGTCCGGAGATGCGGCGCGGCATTCTGGACAAGGAGGGCGCGGAGGCGGTTGGCGGCATTGTGGTGGTCCGTTACGCGGAAAACCCGCTCGAGGCGATCAAGAACGTCAAGAAACGCATCGCCGAGATCACTCCTGGTCTGCCTACGAAGGCTGTCGTCGATTCGCACAAGGTCAGCCGGGAAGATATCGAGTCCTTCGCGGACGCACAGGGCATTGAGTTGCCCTTTGACGGGGCGAGCGTCAACCAGGATGCGTGGATGGCGTGGCTGCGCGCCACACCGCGCGCAGAGTGGCCGGAGTGGATCACAACGAGCCAGGTGAACGTTGCCCCCTACTATGACCGCACCGGCTTGATCCACGAAGCGCTCGGCACGCTGAATTCCGCGCTGTTCGAGGAAATCCTGGTCACGATCATCGTCATCATCGTCATGGTCGTGCATCTGCGCAGTTCGATCCTCATCAGTAGCGTGCTGCCGCTCGCGGTTCTGATGTGCTTCATCGCGATGAAGTCCTTCGGTGTGGACGCGAACATCGTGGCGTTGTCAGGTATCGCGATTGCCATTGGCACAATGGTCGATATGGGGATCATTATCTGCGAGAACATTCTCAAGCATCTCGATGAAGCCGACCCAAGCGAAGACCGGCTGCACGTGGTGTTTCGCGCGTCGAGCGAGGTCGGCGGCGCGGTGCTCACGGCGGTGTCAACAACGGTCGTCGGGTTTCTACCCGTCTTCGCGATGATCGGGCCGGAAGGCAAACTGTTCCGCCCGCTCGCGTTCACGAAAACGTTCTGCCTCATCGCGTCGGTTGTAGCGGCGTTGACGATCATTCCAGCACTGGCGCACGTGTTGTTTACATGGAAGTTCGACTCGAAGAAAACCATGAAAGCGGTGCTCGGGCTGCTGGTGGCGGGCGGCGTTGCGGCGATATTTCTCGTGTCCGGGTGGTCCGGGGCCATTCTGATCGCGTTCGGCATGTATCACCTTCTTGGCGACGTCCTGCCGGGTCCAGTGAAGCGCGCGGGTGTCTACGCGGCCAGTGGGCTGGCGCTCTTGTTCGTGCTCGTCTTATTGACGCAACACTGGGCACCGCTGGGACCGGACAAGGGGCTCCTGCGGAACCTGATGTTTGTGAGCGTGGTGATGTTCGGCCTCTTGGGCATATTTCTCGTGTTTCGATACATCTACGGTCCGTTATTGCGATTCTTTCTCAGGCACAAACTCCTCTACATGACTCTGACGACGTGTGTCGTTCTCTTTGGCCTGGTCGCGTGGTTGGGATTTGCGCGCGTGTTCGGTTTCGTGCCTTCACTCGCTGAACGCGTAGGCATTCCGCCGGAGACGGTGCAGACCTCGCGCGTGTGGTCCACGCTGGTTCACGAGTTTCCCGGATTTGGCCGCGAATTCATGCCGCCGCTCGACGAAGGCTCGTATCTCTACATGCCGACGACGATGCCGCACGCGTCGGTCGCCGAGGCATTGGACATTATCCAGAAGCAAGACCAGGCGATTGCCGCTATCCCGGAAGTGGTTTCCGTGGTGGGCAAGATGGGGCGCGCCGAGAGCCCGCTCGATCCGGCGCCGATGAGCATGATCGAGACGGTTATCAGCTACAAGCCGCAATACATTACGGACGAGGACGGGCGAATGATCTTTTTCCGCTACGACGCGGAGAAGGAGGAGTATGTCCGTGACGAAAGTGGCGAATTAATCCCAGACGCGGACGGACGGCCGTACCGGCAGTGGCGTGAACACATCAAGCGGCCCAATGACATCTGGGCGGAGATAGTGAAGGCGGCGCAGATTCCGGGAACCACCTCGGCGCCGGAACTTCAGCCGATCGCTGCGCGTATCGTCATGCTGCAAAGCGGTATGCGCGCGCCGATGGGTGTCAAGATCAAAGGGCCGGACCTTGACACCATCGAGCGTGTCGGCCTCGAGATCGAGTCGCTCTTGAAAGAGGTTTCCGGTGTGGCTCCAGCGACGGTCATTGCCGATCGCATTGTGGGAAGCCCCTATCTCGAGATCGACATCGACCGCGAGGCCATTGCACGCTACGGCTTGCTCGTGCGCGACGTGCAGGATGTGATCGAGACCGCCATCGGCGGCATGCCCATCACCACCACGGTCGAAGGCCGTGAGCGGTATCCGGTGCGCGTGCGCTATTTGCGCGAACTGCGCGACCAAATCGAGACCCTGGAACGCATTCTCGTTCCCACGCAGGCCGGCGCCCAGATTCCGATGGCGCAGCTTGCAGAGGTGCGCTACGTAGCGGGACCGATGTCGATTAAGAGCGAAGATACGTTCCTGACCGGCTATGTGTTGTTCGACAAGCAGCCCGGCTACATGGAGGTGGATGTTGTCGAGAAGTGTCAGCAATACCTGCGGGACAAACTGGCAACCGGCGAATGGTCGCTGCCTGCGGGGGTGAGCTACAGCTTCGCGGGAAACTACGAGAATCAGGTACGCGCGCAAAAGACGCTGTCCATCGTGATCCCCGTCGCGCTGTTTATCATTTTCCTGATCCTGTACTTCCAGTTCAGTTCCTATGCGACCACGTTCCTGGTCTGGTCTGGCATCGTGGTGGCCGCGTCCGGCGGGTTCCTGCTGATGTGGCTCTATGCGCAGCCGTGGTTCCTCAATTTCAGCGTGGCGGACACGGATATGCGCGAGTTGTTTCAGGTGCATGTTATCAACCTGAGCGTGGCCATCTGGGTCGGGTTCCTCGCGTTGTTCGGCGTGGCCAGCGACGACGGCGTGGTGATTGCCACCTATCTGGACCAGAGCTTCGCGAACCGGAAGATCCGGTCGATTCAGGATATCCGCGAGGCGACACTCGCCGCGGGTCTGCGACGGATACGCCCCTGCCTGATGACCACGGCCACGACGGTGCTTGCCTTGGTCTCCGTGCTCACATCGACAGGCCGCGGCTCGGACATCATGGTGCCAATGGCCATTCCGTCGTTCGGCGGCATGACGATTGAGTTGCTGACATTGTTCCAGGTGCCCGTGCTGTATTGCTGGCTGAAGGAATGGAAATTCCGGAGGGGCAAGCTCGGCGGCCCGAAGGAGGACACAACGTGAAGAGAAACGAGACCGGCAATCCCATCCCAATAGGGGGTCCTATGTGGACTGCGGCAGCTTGCAGCCCGGAGTCAAATCGCAAGCAAGCTCGCGCACTCCAAATCGGCGCAGTGTTCAGGGGTGTGCAAATAATGATTCCTCTTGCGTTGATGGTATGTGTGGGCGTGACTGCGGAAGAAGCGCCGCCCGTGGAAGCGCCGGCGTTTTTCGCGGGGAACGATGAACTGCGCGATTACCTGCTTGAAGCCGCGGAGAAGCAACCAGGTTTAAGAGTGCTGCACGAGGAGTGGCGCGCCGCGCTCGAACGCATTCCGCAGGCGCGCGCGCTCGAGGACCCGATGTTCACTTACAAACAGTTCGTCCAATCCGACATGAAGGTATTCGCGGTCATGTTCGAGCAGGCGTTTCCATGGTTTGGCACGCTGCGTTTGCGGGGCGAGAAAGCCGCGGCGGAGGCGGAGGCCGCGCAATGGCGCATGTACGCCGGGCGGAACCGCATGTTCGCCGCGGTGAAGAAAGCGTACTTCGAGTACGCGTATCTCGGCGAGCAAATCCGCGTTGCGGAGGCACAAATCGAGATCATCGACTACGCGGAAGCGGTCGTCCGGGCGAAATACAGCCTAGGGTTGGCCGCGCAGGATGATTTGCTGCGCATCCAAAACGAGCGCGACATGGTCGCGGATATGCGCGCGCAACTGCTGCAAATGCAGCCCGCGCTCGCGGCGAAACTCAACGAGGCGCTGGGCCGTCCCCTTGGCGATGACATTCCGTGGCCGCAGCCCGCGGTGTTTCCGCCGGATCCGCCCGCGCCGCCGCTGGTGACGGCCTGGATTCGGCTGCAGAGTCCGGAGTTGAAGGCGGCGGACTCGATGATCGCGGGAAGAGAGAAAGAAAGTGACCTCGCGCGGCGCATGGGCCGCCCCGAGATTCGCCTGGGCCTTGAATACGAGCGATTGAAGGATGAGCCGGGCAGGCGCGGCGACCCGTACATGCCGTCCAAATTGATGGCGTACTATGATCTGGCGCGGACGGCGACGGGGATGATGCCGTTCGACGCAGGCGATTCGGTGCTCGGTATCTACGACGGTTTCTTCTACCGCGAACCGGGGAAAGATGTGGAGGACGACGTCTCGATTTCGCTCGGCGTGAGCCTGCCCATCTGGCGCAAGAAAGTGCGCGGCGCGGTGGCCGAGGCGCGGCACATGACCGCCGCCGCGCGGCACGACAAGGAGGCGATGGCGCGCGAACTCGATGCGGAAGCGCGCATGGCGCTGTTCGGTATTCGGGACGGGCAGCGGCGCTTCAATCTCTACGAGGAAAGCCTGATTCCGCGCGCGAAACTGACCTACGAGAGCTTGCAGGCCGCGTACGCGAGCGGCGCGATGGAAGCGGACTT
>JAGMZX010000249.1 GCA_018005585.1 Candidatus Hydrogenedentota bacterium
GGGCGGACACTTGCGATCAAGACGACAGGGCGCTCGACGCCCGATGCGCCCGACGCGGACATCGTTTTCATTGACATGCAGCGCCGGAAAGTGCAGCAGATGCTGCAAGTACCCAGGGGCGACAACAACTTCTGCGGCATCGCCTGGTCCAGCGACGGCGGGACGCTGTGGACCACGGACGCGAAAGGCAACTTGCGCCCGGCGTGCCGTCAGGCCGACGGGACCTTCGGCTGGCGCGACCCGATCGCGCTGCCGGGACCGGACGGCAAAGGCGATTCCGCTCCGGGCGGACTGTGCCTGGATGAGGCGCGCGGGCGCATCTACGTCACGCTGAGCCTGAACAATTCGCTTGCGGTCGTCGATCCTGACGGGGGCGTGGTCGAGCGGGAGATTCCCGTAGGCATTGCGCCCTATACCGTAGTGCAACACGGGGACCGGCTCTATGTGTCGAACTGGGGCGGATGCAGGCCCGTGGAAGGAGACAAGACCGGGCCAACGGGCAAGAGCCGCGCCGTCGTCGACCCGGAGACCGGCATCGCAGACACGGGCAGCGTGTCCGTTATCGATCTGCGTTCCAACGAGGTGGTGAAGGAGATGCTTGTTGGCCTGCATCCGAGCGGCATGGCGCTTTCGCCCGACGGCAGGCTCCTCTACGTCGCCAACGCGAATAGCGACACGGTGTCGGAGGTCGACACGGCGCGCGACGAAGTGACGCGCACGCTGTCGGCGAAGCCCATGGTGGAACTGCCGTTTGGCAGCGCGCCGAACGCGCTGGCCGTTTCGCCCGACGGCAGGACGCTTTACGTCGCCAACGGCGGCAACAACCTGCTGGGCGTGCTCGACACGGGAACCGGGCAGATGCGCGGCTTGATTCCAACCGGATGGTATCCCGGGGCGGTGCTGCTCGCGGACGGCGGGGCGCTGCTTTGCGTTGTAAACATCAAAGGCATGGGCAGGCATTACACGGAGGCAAATGTCCCTCTCAAGGAACAGATGATGGGCAAGGACCGGCACGGCTTCAACACCCATGACGCGATGGGGTCCGTAAACTTCATCCCGGTGCCCGATGCGGCCACGCTTGAGGAATACACGTATCGCGCGGCCTGTAACATGCGCCTGCCGCTGATGGCGGGGGTGATGGACATGCCGCCGGTGGAACCCAGGACCGTGCCCGTGCCCACGCGGCCAGGCGAGGTCTCCATGTTCAGACACGTGCTCTACATCATCAAGGAAAACCGGACCTACGACCAGGTGTTCGGCGACATGCCGCAGGGCAACGGCGACCCCGCGTTGTGTCTGTTCGGACGCGAGGTCACGCCCAATCATCATGCCTTGGCCGAGGAATTCGTGCTGCTCGACAACTTCTACTGCAACGGCGTGCTCAGCGCGGACGGACACCAGTGGACGAACGAAGGATATGTGACGGATTACCTCGAAAAGAGTTTCGGCGGCTGGCCGCGCAGTTATCCTTACGAAGGGGAGGATGCGCTTGCCTTCGCCTCGTCGGGGTTCATCTGGGACCACGTGCTCCGGAAGGGTCTGACCTTCCGCGATTACGGCGAATTCGTCCGCGCGCGCATCGAGCCGAACAGTGCAACCTGGACCGATATCTACAATGACTATCTGAACGGCACGACAACGGTGCAAATCAGGGCGACATCGCCCTTGCATACGCTGGAACCGTATCTGTGCCCGACGTTCATCGGGTTTCCAGGAAAGGTCCAGGATGTCTATCGCGCGCGCGAGTTCATCAAGGAGCTTGACGCCGCGGAGGCGTCCGGCGAGTGGCCCAATTTCATCATCATGCTGCTGCCGAACGACCACACGAACGGCACGCGCGAGGGCTTTCCCACGCCGCGCGCCATGGTCGCCGATAATGACCTCGCCCTCGGCCAGATCGTCGAGGCTGTAAGCAAGAGCCGGTTCTGGCCCGAGACCGCCATTTTCGTCGTCGAAGACGACCCGCAGGCAGGCCTCGATCACGTGGACAGCCATCGGACGGTCGCGCTGTGTATCAGTCCTTACACCAGGCGCGGCGTGGTGGACAGCACGCACTACAATCAAACGGGCATGCTGCGCACCATCGAACTGATCTTCGGCCTCGCGCCGATGAACCAGTTGACGATGGCGTCGAACCCGATGACGAACTGTTTTCAGGAAACGCCGGACCTCGCGCCGTACACGGCACGTCCGAATCTGATTCCCCTCGACGAGATGAACGCGAAATTGGCGGATTTGCGTGGTGAGGCCCGGTATTACGCACGGAAATCCCTGGAACTCCCGTTGGACGACATCGACCTGGCCGATGAGGACACCTTCAATCGCATCATCTGGCATGCGGTCAAGGGGCCGGGCGTGCCTTACCCGGAATTAGCGCGGCGCGCGGAAGCGGATGCGCAACTATGGCGGGGCGCAAGGGGATCGCGAGACGATGACTGAGCCATCTTGCGTGTCTGACCCGGGCGCCGCCTCAAAACCCTGGCGCCGCTGTCGTGGTCTCAATGATCCATTGGAGGGATGAGTTATGTTGACCGATTCCAGGCTCCTGGTCGGCGCTTTGGCCGCATTACTGTTCTGCGTCAGCCTGTGCGCGCGGGCGCAACAGGAGGAACAGCCCGCCGCGGAGCAACAGCGTCTGGCGCAGTGGCTCGCCGGAAGCAGCGCCGCGGCGTCCCTCCCCGGGTTGGCGGGAGTCACGCCGGGTCAACTCGCGGCAAAGCCGCAGGCTGCCGCCGTGCTCGAATGGGCGCGCGAGGTCAAGGATGCGCCGGTCCCGGTGACGACGTACACGCAGTACCGGCGCTTCCGCGAGGCGGGCGAACGGCCGCCCTATGAAGGGCCGTATTTCGATAAGCGGGAACAGCTGTCGCAGGCGGTGCTTGCCGTCTGGCTGGGCGATGACGAATCGTATCTGCCGCAGGTCAACGACCTGATCTGGAACATTTGCGAGGAGAGCACCTGGGTCGTTCCCGCCCACGAAAAAGAGCCCTGGTTCATAGACCTGTTCTGTTCGGAGACAGCGGCTATTCTGGCGCATGTCTCGCGTCTGCTGGCGGACCGGCTCCCGCCGGAAATTCAGGACCGGATTCATGCCGAGGTCGCGCGGCGCGTGCTCGAGCCCTATCTGGAACACGGTGCGGAATACGGCTGGAGATCGGGCAACAACAACTGGACCGGCGTGTGCGCGGGCTCCGTGGGACAGGCGTTCCTGCTGCTTGAGCCGGACCCGGAACGCAGTGCGCGGGCCATTGCGCTTGTGGTCGAGCAATTGCAGCGGTTCCTGGCTAATGCTTTTGAGAAAGACGGCGCCTCGCTCGAAGGCATGGGATACTGGAACTATGGCCTGGCGGAATACGTCATTTTCGCCGAGATGCTTCGCGAACGGACGGGCGGCGGCATCGACCTGCTCGCCGATGAGAAGCTGAAAGCCGTCGCGCGTTTTCCGCTGACCGTGGCGATGGGACCGGGCTTGTTCGCCAGCTTTTCGGACTCGGGCGAAGGCGGCCATGTCAGGGCGTATATCGGCGCGAAACTGGCCGAGCGCACAGGCGTTACGGAGTTGCTGGGCTTGCTCGAACCAAGGCCCGATTTCCGGGTACACGAAACGGTCTGCGACTTGCTCTGGTGGGACGGAACGCGCCCGGCAGCCCCTCCTCTGGAGGACATTGTCCTGCCGAAATCGGGACTCGCTCGTCTGGTCGACATAGCTGGCGGACATACGCTGGCCGTGGCCGTCAAAGCGGGCGACAATGCGGAGCCGCACAATCAGAACGACGTGGGCAGCTTCATCGTGGCCGTGGATGGCGTGGTTTACCTGTGCGACCCCGGCGCGGGCCTGTACAGCAAGGACTATTTCAGTCCCAGACGGTATGAAAACGTCTTCTGCAATTCTTACGGGCACAGCGTTCCCCGCATTGGCGGCGTATTGCAGGCGGAAGGACGGGAGGCGCGCGGCGTCATGGAAGAAGCCGGCGAAAAGGGCGTGTGCGTCCGCTTCGAGCAGGCCTATCCAGGCGTGGGGCTTGCCTCCGCTGCGCGGGACATCGTGTTGTCCCAAGGCGCTGTGGTTCTCGGCGATCACTTCGTGTTCGAAGCGGAGCCGGGCGAAGTCGAGGAAGCGTTTGTGACCTGGTGCGATGTCGAGACGGCCGGCCCGGTCGCGCGGATACGCACCGATAGGGGCACACTGGAGATTCACGCGCAGCATGGAGAGTTTCGGACGGAGCGCCTGGAAGAGGCCTGCCGGCAAAACCGCAAGTCAGGGGTATTGTCGCGCGTGACCGTGACGTATCCGGCGGACAAGGAAGTCATCGCGCGTTTTCGCATAACCTTTCAGCCGAAAACGTGATTAGCCCTTGCGCCGCTCCTCCAAACGCGGCTCCCGGTGCGCGCAAGAGGCGGATTTGCTACACTGCCGCCCGGAGTGACGCGCTCTTGTCCCTGATTATTCTGCGCCCATGCGGACCGGGCGGAAATTCAACATGGTCGATTTGCTGGCCTATATCGCCGGAATGCTGATGCTCGGCGCCGGCGTTGGACTGTTCAGCGCCGCGCTGGGTCTCGGTGGCGGCCTGCTCATGGTGCCCGCGTTCATGCTGTTTGTACCGGGCATGGACAGCCACACGGCAAAGGGCACAAGCCTCTTCCTGATCATTTTCGTGTCGGCTCTGAATGCGTGGCAATTGAACCGTGGTCTGGAAAAGATACCTTGGCGGCTGGCGGGAATGCTCGCGTCCGGCTCGGTTTTCGGCAGCTTCTTTGGCGCCTGGGTGACGGCGCGCCTGCCTGAGAACACGGTGACGCTTCTGTTCGTCGGGTTTGTCCTGCTTATTGCGGTGCGGACATTCTTCATCCGGGAACGCATTGTCCAAGAGGAGGAGACGCACCGGCGCAATGGGCTGGCGGTCTGCATCGGTTTCCTGGCAGGGCTGGCCGGAGGCGCAACGGGCACGGGCGGAGGTGCGGTGCTTATCCCGCTGGCGCTGATGGCGGGCATGGTCTCGAACGAGCGCGCCGTCGGCCTTTCCAACCTCGTCATGGTCGCGACGAGCATCGCGGGTTCCGTTGCTCACCTGCAGGCGGAACGCGTGTTTCCCGGCGCATGGACCGTGGGCCATGTGTCGCTGTCGATTGTCCC